>JAACEH010000140.1 GCA_011682595.1 Anaerolineaceae bacterium | reverse complement strand
CTCCCGTTCGCGGGTGCTGCCGGCGGAGTCGGTAATGGTCATCTTGACACGGCTGCGGCCGTTCTTGCCCTGGTAATAGGCGGCCTGATTGGCCCTCTTGACGATCTGCTCGACCGAAAGTTCCTTCTTGGCGGATCCCTCGTCGCCGTTGACGGCCAGTGTCATGGCCAGCAGGCCCAGGGCGGCCGCCAGGCTTGCGATTCTCAGTAATCTAGTCATCCTTGTTTTCCTCCGAATCAGCTTCTGCCGCACAGGCTTGGCGGCGCGACATCAGGTAACAGGTCAGAAACAATACCGGCACCACGGCCAGGCTGATCCAGGTCAGCCTGCCGATGCCGACGTCCATGTACTGCCAGACATTCACCACGATCAGCGCACCGGCGGCCAGGCCCGAAATGATGCAGGTGCCGCAATAGCAGGCCAGGGGGCGTTTGCGTTCGGCGAACAGCCGCCGCTTGAGAAGGCCGATCATGGCCGGCAGGATGACCAGCGTCGCGACGCCCGAGACCATGAGAATCGTGGCCAGGAAAACCCCTACGGTCTTGTAGGGCATGAGCGGGGCCAGCAGCAGCGGCAGAAAGCCCACCGCGATGACGATCACGTTGCGGGTGATGGCCCGGGCGGGCTCGCCGAAGACCGGCCCGGCCGCCGCGTCCCACGAGCCGGTCTCGGCGACCATCTTGCGGCTGCGGGCCAGGAAGTGAATTGCGAAGTCGATGGCCAGACCCAGTGTCAGCGACGAGAGTACGGCGATCGGCATGTTGTAGTCGATTCCCAACAGGCCCACCAGGCCGTAGATCAGGGCGATGGTCACCGTCAGGGGAATCATCGACAGGATGCCCCACAGGGCCGAGCGGAACAACACCGTCATCATCAGAAAGACGACCAGAAAACTTCCCAGGAAGGCCATCATCATGCCGCGAACCATCTTGCCCTGCCAGACGACGTTGATGTAAGTCAGGCCGAACCAGGCGTGGCCCAGCTTCAGCGGCCCGGAGATCGGATGGTCGGGCAATGTAGCGATCGACCGACGAGACCACCTGGGCCATGTCCTGGTTGTCGCCGCTGCGAAGCTGAATCCAGACGTTGGCCCGAGTGAAATCCTTGGTGACCATGTGATAGATGTCGTGCGGGCGATTGCTGTTGCCGAACTGGTCGATCATCTGGCCGACGGCGTCGAAGCTGTCGGGGATGAGGTACTCCCGGGGATTGCCGCCATAGAAGTCGCGGTGCACGGTCTTGACGGCGTCGGCTATGGAGTTGCTCTTGCCGACCAGCGTCGCCGGCGCCTGGCCGCCGGTGGCCGACGAGGAGCCGGTCACGCCGGCGGGCAGGATCGTTTTGGCGTACTGCTGAAGGCCCGACACGTAGTTCAGGAACTCGGGCCATTTTGCCGGCTCCTTCAGCCGCTGCAGTTCGACGTCGAGCAGCACCTCGGCCTCTTCCCAGGCGTCAAAGGCATCGTCGTCCTCACCCCGGTCGGCCTCCTTTTTCTGAGCGAGGGCGTGATCGCGCAGCCTGGTCAGAAGTTCCACCTCGCGAATCGGCTGGGCGGCGATCTTTGCCGCCAGGGACGTGATTTCGCCGAAAACGTCGCGGACCTTATCGCCGCTGCGACTGACCAGCATGGGCAAGCGGTCCCGTATGCGGCTGGTCAGTCCCGGCAGGAAGTCCTTGGCCGCTTGCGGCACGATCTCCGGCGTCAGGGCCAGGTAGGCCATGTAGGTGCCGCCAAAATGGGCGTTGAGTTCGCGGTCCGCCACCCGGATCGGATGCGTCGGCGAGAACCACTTGACCGGGTTGTCGTTGATGTTGATGCGGCTGATGCCGTAGCCGGCCACGGCGGCTGCCATCAGCGTGACGACCAGGATTGTCCTGGATCGCCTGTGCGTCAGCCGGCCCATTGCGGCCAGGAAGCGGCCCATGCGTCCGTGCGGCTCGTCTTGCCCGTGGTGCGTGCTGCCGAAGTTCCCGAGCGTTTTCTCTCCCAGCAGCATGATGTAAGCCGGGATGAAGGTCACCGTGAGCAGCCAGGCCAGCATGACACCGATGGCCACGAAGATGCCGAAGGTCTGCACCGGCGGAATCGGCGTCAGGGCCAGCGAGGCGAAGCCCGCCGCCGAGGTCAGCGAAGTGTAGAGCATGGGCCTGAACAGTTCGTCCATGACCTTGATGATGGTCCTGCGGCGGTCGCGGGTCGCCCGGTAGCGGTCGAAGAACTCCGAGAGAATGTGGATCGAGTCCAGGACGGCAATGGGCATGATGAAGATGGGGATCATGCTGCTCATGATGTGCACGGTGTTGCCTGTGCCGATCAGCAGGCCCATGGTGCAGATGACCGAGACCATGGCGATGATCATCGGCGAGATGACCAGTGTCAGCTTGCGGAAGAACAGCAGCATCAACACGAAAATGACCGCCATGGCCATGGGGGCCGAGACGGCCATCTGTTTGAACATCTCGACGCCGAAGGTGTCCTCGGCGACGGGCAGTCCCGTGATGTGGTATTTCTCGGGTCCGCTGAACCCGGCGATGGTCTCCTTGAGCTTGACGTAGACGTCGTGGCTCAGGTTCTTCGAGGTCAGCGGCAGATAAATGCAAATCGCTTTGCCGTCTTCGGAGACCAGCGTGCCGTAGAGCATCGGGTTTCGCAGCGCCTTGTCGCGGACGGCCAGGGCCTCCCGGCGGGTGGTCGGCGGCTGTTTCATGAGGGGGGTGAAGTCAACGCCGCCGTCGGCCAGCGGCACGATGACGTCGATCTCGCTCGGGGCGATGATGTCGCGGGTGATGACGCCGCCCAACTTCCCGGTGGCCTCGTCCCGTGAGTCGGTCTTGCCGTCGGCGAGTATCCGCCAGAGTTTGCGATAGCGGTCCGCCAGAAGCTCGGCCAGGCCGGATTCTTCGCCGGCATCCACGGGAAACTGCAGATCCCTGGCAACCTGGGTCAGCTCGTAGATCCTGCTGAGAGATTGGGGATTAAAGACGCCGTCGGCGTGCTCGTCGTTGATGACGCCGAGCACCACCATGTCATGGAGATCGAACAGTTGCTTCATGCGGTTGTGGAAGACGCGGACGGCTTCCTTTTCGTTCAGCATGTTCTCCGGATCGGTATCGACTTTGACGGCGGGAATCAGCGCCCCGAGGAGCACGGTCAGAACGACCATCAGCAGGGCGGCGGTCCTGGGGTGGCCGATGCTCGTTTCAACAAGACGGTGCCCAATATTCATCGCCCGGTCCCCTTGCATCAGTGTGAAGACGGCTCGGCGCCAACCTGCGGCCCCCGACGTTACAGCCATATTAGATGCGGTTGCCTTCCGTTGTCAACCCGACGATCAGTCGCAGCCCTGCCGACTCGTATTGTTTGCTGTCGTAAAAGCGGTCGATTACGCCCTGGAACACCCTTTTCCTGGTGGTTCAGGGCGTTCGGTCCGTCTTTTGTTCCACCTTTTCGACCGCGGACCAGCGGGCAGTTGACGCCGATGGTCGGCGGTGGACACCTGGACACGTCCGTCAGGAGAGGGCCAAGGCCGAACTGCGCTGGGCCGGCGCTGTTGACGAGGTCGCGGGACCTGCCTAGAATGGTTAATTGTCCGCTGAGGGCGGCCTTGGAAAGGAACAGAGTCGATGGTTCATGAGATTGCAGAGAATGTTTATTCGGTCGGCATTGTCGATGGCGACCGCCGCACGTTTCACGGGCACGAGATGTCGACCTCGCAGGGTACGACCTACAATGCTTACCTGGTCGTCGACAGCGAGCAAATTGTTCTGATCGACACGGTCTTCGGCCCGCACACCGAGGCTTTTCTCGAGAACATTCGCAGCGTGATCGACCCCTCGAAGATCACGACCATCGTAATCAACCACGGCGAACCCGACCACGCCGGGGCCCTGGCGGCCGTCAAACAGCTCGCCCCCGAAGCGGCGATTATCTGCAGCGCTCGCGGGGCCGAGAGCATTGCCGGGCAGTTCCACGTCGACTGGCCGCTGCGGACCGTCAAGACCGGTCAGACGCTGCAAACGGGGGCCATGACCATGACCTTCATTATGGTTCCCATGTGCCACTGGCCCGACAACATGATGGTCCACCTGGCCGGGCCGGACATCCTGTTTTCCAACGACGTGTTCGGGCAGCACTACACCCGCGCCGTCTACGACGACCAGGCGGCGGCGGACGGCGAACTGTGGTTCGAGGCCGAGAAGTATTTCGTGAACATCATCGCCCCCTATGGCCGCAACGTGACCAACCGGCTGAACGAATTCGAGCAGCTTGGCCTGCCGCTGAAGCTGATCGCTCCGAGTCACGGTCTTATGTGGCGGGCGGGAATCGCCGAGGTCGTGGCGGCCTACCGCAGGTATGCCGCCCAGCAGACCGAGCCGCGGGTGGTCGTCGCCTACGACACTATGTACGAGTCCACGCGACTGATGGCCGAGGCGATTGCCGAAGGGCTGGCCGAGGAGAACGTGGCGGCCCTGCAGTTTCATCTGGCCGTCGCCGGCCGCGGCGACGTGCTGACTCACATGTACGGAGCCCGGGGCCTGCTGATCGGCTCGCCGGTCTGGCACATGAACGTTCTGCCGACGGTGGCCACGCTGCTGGAGGACTTGAAGACGCTGCGCTTCAAGGGCCGCCTGGTCGGGGCCTTCGGCTCCTATGGCTGGCAGAAGCAACTTGGCATCAAGACGATTGAGCGGCGGGCCGCGGAGGCCGGGCTCGAGGTGCCGCTGCCGGGCCTGGACTGCCAGTGGAAGCCGCGGGCCGAGGATCTCGAATCCTGCCGCAACTTCGGCCGCCGGTTCGGCCGTCGGGTCAAGGCTTAGCCGCGCTGCCAGAGTGCTTGACCTCCCGGAAATTGTTGGCATAATGGTCGGTTTGTGAAGTACGGAACCCGGCCGAGAGAGATTGGAGAAAGGGAGAGGATGCGGATGAACCTCAAAGGCAAGAAGATTATGGTCGTCGGCGGCACCGGTAAGATCGGCAAGCATTTCACGCCGCTGCTGGTCGAAAAGGGGGCCAAGGTATCGACGGTGGCCCTGTTCAGCGGCAAGGCCGAACAGAAGACCTACGAGAAGATGGGCATCAAGGCCTATCATCGCGACATGGGCAAGGTCGGGGCCCTCAAGGGCGTGCCGCGGAAGTTCGACTGGGTTTTCAACATGGTCGGCCTGAAGTTCGGCAGCGAGGTCAATCCCGACCTGACCTTGCGGGTGAACGTTTACGCGGCGGCCCAGATCATGGAGCATTTCGCCCCCAGCGGCGTCATTGCTTACGCCTCCAGCGGCAACGTCTATCCCGACACCAAGGCCGGGGCCGACGAGTCGGTGCTGCCGATTCCGGCCTCGTTCTACGCCCTGACGCGGGTCGGGGCCGAGATGATGACCGACTGGTACAGCCGCCGCAACAAGACCAAGGCGGTCGTCCAGCGAATTTTCTATGCCTACAACAAAGAGTTCGGCGTGCCGGCCGACATCGCTCGCCAGATTCGCGACGGCCAGGCGGTCGACCTGTCGACCTCCAAGGTCAACGTCATCTGGAACGACGACCTGATGGAGCAGATGATCAAGTCGATGGCCCACGGCGCGGTGCCGGCCAGGATCATCAACCTGACCAGCCCGCAGGTCTACAAGGTCCGCGACATCGCCAACAAGCTCGGCAAGCTGATGGGCAAGAAGGTCCGCTTCAAGAACAAGCCCAAGGGCACCAACCTGCTGGCCGACGCCTCGCTGGCCAAGAAGCTGTTCGGCCTGCCCAGGACGAGCCTCGACCAGGGGCTGAAGATCCTGGCCGAGAGCGTCATGAAGCGCGAGTTCGCGCTCGACAAGCCGGCCAAGTGGGAAAAGCGGTCGGGGTTCTAGGGGAAGGCTGCCCGCATTTTACCCCGGAAGATAAAAGGCGAAGATGAAACGCTACGAGATCGTCTATCGCAAACGGCCGCCCAAACTCGACCCCCGCCGGACCCAGTGGTGGGCCGACCTGCCGAGCGACACGATTGACGAGTTTCCCTGGTACGTCGGCGGCGACAGGCAGGCCACGACCTTTCGCGCCGCCTGGTGCGACGACGGGCTGTACCTCAGATACGACTGCCAGGACAAGCACATCTCGGCTGTGGTTACCGAGACCAACGGCTATGTCTGGCGGGACTCCTGCGTCGAGGTGTTCCTGGCCCCCAATCCGGACCAGCCGCTGAACTACTACAATTTCGAAATGAACTGCCTGGGCGCCTGCCTGATGGGCACTCACTGCGACTGGGGCGAGGGCTACATGGACCGCTCCATCGACCTCGGCATCGAGGTGGCTACGACCGTGCCCGGCCCGACCAGGGACGAGTCGCCGGAGGACGACGGCTGGACCCTTGTGGCCCGGATTCCGTGGGGGCACTTCGACCGGGAACCCATCAACCTGCCGCCAAAGCCGGGCGACCTCTGGCGGGCCAACTTTTATCGTCTTGGCGGCCGGAGCGATCCGCAGAACGCCTGCTGGTCGCCGATTGAAAGCCCCAGCGCCAGTTTCCATCAGCCGCAGTTCTTCGGCGAGATTATTTTTGTCGACGGGTCATGAGGTGAGCG
>JAACEH010000002.1 GCA_011682595.1 Anaerolineaceae bacterium | reverse complement strand
AAACCAGCACCACCAGCATTCCTCCGAACGACGGAATGGCCATCGGCACCATGATGTCCGAGCCGCGCCCCGTGGACGTCAAGATAGGTATCAGGGCCAGGATCGTCGTGGCGGAGGTCATCAGGCAGGGCCTGATTCGCCGCACGGCTCCGACCACGGTGGCTTGGCGGGCTTCGGCGACGGTGTTGACTCGGCCAGAGGCAAAACTCTGATCCAGGTAGGTAGCGATGACCACGCCGTTGTCCGAGGCGATGCCGAACAGGGCCAGAAAACCGACCCAGATGGCCACGCTCAGGTTGATCGGGTGAACCTGGAACAGTTCGCGCATGTTCGTGCCAAAGACTGAGAAGTCGAGGAACCACGACTGTCCGTAGAGCCAGATCAGGAGGAATCCGCCGGCCCAGGCGACCAGGATTCCGGAGAAGACCAACAGCGTGGTCGGCACGGACTTGAACTGGAAGTAGAGGATCAGGAAGATGACGAACATGGCCACCGGCAGGACCATGGAGAGGGTTTTCTGGGAGCGGATCTGGTTCTCGTAATTGCCGGCGAAGGTATAGCTGACGCCTGCCGGCAGGAAGGGGTCGAGTTTCTCCTTCAGATAGGCCTGGCAGTCCTCCACGACGTCGACTTCGGCCTGGCCGGACTTCATGTCGAACAGCACATAGCCGATCAGGAAGGTGTCTTCGCTCTTGATGACCTGCGGCCCTCGAATGTATCGGATATCGGCCAACTGGATTATCGGCACCTGGGTGCCATCCGGGGCGGCCACCAGGATTTTGCCCAGTGTGTCGATCCTGTCGCGCAGCTCTCGCAGATAGCGAACGCGCACCGGGAACCGTTCACGCCCTTCGACAGTGGTGGTGATCTTGCGACCGCCGATGGCCACCTCGATGACGTCCTGGACCATCCTGACGCTCATCTGGTATCGGGCGATGGCCTGGCGATCGATCTCGATCTCGATGTACGGCTTACCGATGATGCGGTCGGCGATGACGGCTGCAGGTTCCACACTGGGAACCTCTTTCAGCAATCGCTCGATCTGCAATCCGACGCGCTCGATGGTCTCCAGGTCCGGCCCCTTGATCTTGACGCCCATGGGGGCCCGCATACCGCTTTGCAGCATGACGATACGGGCGGCAATCGGCTGAAGCTTCGGGGCGGAGGTCGAGCCCGGGATTTCTCCCGCTTTGATGATCTCTTTCCAGATGTCGTTGGGCGACTTGATTTTCGGCCGCCACTGCCTGTATGGGCGGCCCTGCGGGTCGGGAATTAGTTTGCCGTCCTCATCGCGAATGAAGCGCCCCTGCTTTTTATCGTAACGGAAGTCTATTCTCCCGCCGTTCTTGTCCGTCTTGTACTCCGGTTTGTAGTTGATGATTGTCTCGATCATTGAGATCGGGGCCGGGTCGAGCGACGTTTCCGCCCGGCCCAATTTGCCCACGACCGACTCGATCTCCGGGATGGCCCGGATGGCCATGTTCTGCTGTTGCAGAACGTCGAGAGACTCGCCGATCGAGGCGTGCGGCATGGTGGTCGGCATGTACAGAAACGACCCCTCATCCAAGGCCGGCATGAATTCCTTGCCCAGCCCGGGGAATATTTCCGAGAGTTTCTCTCCAGCACGGCTTTTCTGGACCGGCTGGGGCAGGAAGCCGAAGACCGTGTCGGAACCCAGCCAGACCATGCCGCCGACAATAAGGAGGACCAGCGGAATGCTCAGGAACAGCACCTTGTGGGTCAGGCACCAGCGCAACATCGGGGCATAGATCTTCTGGAAGAAGGTGAAGAATCCCAGCAGGCCTCCGACCAGAAAGGCAATGAAGACGAAGTTCCGGATCAGCCCCTTCTCCGGCCCCAGTGGCAGCCAGTGCTTGGCCAGCAGCACACCGACCACGAGCACCGCGGCCCCATTGATGACCCACGGTTCGATCTTGCGGGCCTTGGCGGGCAGGTAATTGTCGACCAGTTTGTAGGCGCCCAGCAGGACGATGATAAGGCCCGCCCACCACATCCAGAACCAGGCAATGGCAAGACCAGCCACAATGAGCGCGATATAGAAGCCTCGCTTGATCCATACCGAGCGAACCTTTCCGGCCAGCAGCAGGTGGGCGGCCGGCGGAACGATGGTCAGGGCCACGACAACCGAGGCTACCAGGGCGAAGGTCTTGGTGAAGGCCAGGGGCTTGAAGAGCTTGCCCTCGGCCCCGGTCATGGTGAAGACCGGCAGGAAGCTGACCACGGTCGTGGAAACGGCTGTCAGGACCGCGCTGCCGACTTCCGCCGCACCGCGGTAGACCACCTCCAGGCGGTCCTCATCCGGCCCGGCGGCGTCGAGGTGCCTGAGGATGTTCTCCGATACGATAATCCCCATGTCCACAATGGCCCCGATGGCGATGGCGATGCCGGACAGGGCGACGATGTTGGCGTCCACGCCGAACATCTTCATGGCGATGAAACAGACCAGCACCGCCAGGGGCAAGGTGGCGCTGACCATCAGGGAACTCCGCAGGTGCATCAGCATGACGATGACGACGATGATCGTAACCAGGATTTCCTCTGTAAGAGAAGTGTCGAGTGTTCCCAGCGTCTCGTAGATCAGGCCGGTGCGATCATAGAACGACACAACTTTTACCTGGCTGGTGGTCACCCAGGAGGGCCACTTGGGGCGTGGCGTCTTGGCCAGCCACTGCTTCCACGGTTTCTGGTTGACATTGGGGCCGTCGTAGGCCTCGAAGCCCTGGCCGGCGGCGAACTCCTGGACACCCTGCCGGGTGACTTGCCGGTAGTCGATGATCGCCTTCTTGGGCAGGCCGGGCTCGATCTCGGCGATTCTCTTCTTGACACTCTTGATGGCCTCAAGGGGATTGAACCCGTATCGAACGACCACCACTCCTCCGGCTGCTTCGGCCCCATCCTTGTCGAGGGCCCCGCGGCGAAGGGCCGGCCCCAGCGTCACCTTGGCGATGTTCTTTATGTAGATGGGCACGTTATTGTTGCTCTTGATGACCGTCATCTCGAGGTCGCTGACCCGCTTGATAAAGCCGAGGCCGCGGATGATATACTCGGCCTTGTTGGCCTCGATGGTCCGGGCCCCCACGTCGACATTGCTCATCTTGACGGCCATGAAAACTTCGTCGAGCTTCACTCCGTAGGCTCGCATTGCATCCGGGTCGACGTCGACCTGGTACTCCTGTACGAAACCGCCGACCGAGGCCACTTCACTGATTCCATCGGCCGACAGAAGGGCGTAGCGGACGGTCCAGTCCTGAATCGTTCTCAGTTCACGGAGATCCCAGCCGCCGATGGGACGGCCGTCCGGGTCGCGGCCTTCGAGCGTGTACCAGAAGATCTGCCCCAGTGCGGTCGCATCGGGACCGAGGGCGGGTTGAACCCCCTGGGGCAAGGTGCCGGCCGGCAGGCTGTTGAGCTTCTCCAGCACGCGCGAGCGAGACCAGTAGAAGTCGATGTTCTCATTGAAGATGATGTAGATGCTTGAGAAGCCGAAGAAAGAATAGCTGCGAACCGTTTTGACCCCGGGCAGGCCCAACAAGGCGGTGGTCAGCGGATAACCGATCTGGTCCTCAACATCCTGGGGCGAACGTCCCATCCACTCGGTGAACACGATCTGCTGGTTCTCGCCGATGTCCGGAATGGCGTCGGTTGGCACCGGCTGCTCGAGTCCCCAGCGATTCCAGTCGAACGGGGCGACCATGACCCCCCCGGCAATAAGGGCCAGGACGAGCAGGGCCACGACGAGCTTGTTCTCCAGGCAGAAACGAATAACACCGCTAATCAAGGAACGTCCTTCCTTATCTCCGGGAGTCGGCTTGCTGAGTTCAGTCATTCTCACGACCTCCCTTGTGCTTGCGTCCTCCGATGACGGGAGTCGGTTTCAGGTTAATCGTCTCGGCCACCTCGCCACAGCCCGGCATGTCGCCGCCGAGATAGGGATTCTGAACCTTGCGAGCGGCTTGCAGCCAGAAGGCTCCGCGATTGTCAAAGGCCATCGGACACTTCAGCCGGTAAACCGGGCCAGGCCTCCCCAGGCCAAAGGTCTTCACGATGGCGGTCATCTTGTCGCTGACGACGATGAACCCGCGGCGAAGCGCCTCCAGGTCTTGCGCCTGGGCCATCTCGGCCAGCGACGACCGAAGGCCGTCGGATTCCTTCATCCATGCCGTGTGGGCCTGGCCGTCGAGCAGCTTTATTTCGACGGCCGCCAGGGCCCGCACGGCCAAGTCGGCGGCCCGGCCGGCTTCCTCGGCCCGGTCAGCGGTCAAGGCTGAACGGATCGCCCGGTAAGCATCCCAGAGAGGATTCAACTGAGTCCGAAACGCGGCCGGGACGTCCGTCCTCTCGGACTCGGCCGGCCGGGTCTGGTCGGGCATCATCATCATGAAGGTTTTTCGCACCCGCTTCATGTTGCCGGTGAGGCTTTCGAATACACGAGAGGCGCCACGCATATCCTCAATGTACTGTTGGCCTTCGACGGCGTCGTTTTCCAGGAGCATCTTCAGTTCGTTCCACTGCATGCGACGGTGACCGGTGGCCAGCAGGCCGTTGACAGCTTTGAGGCCGGCTCCGAAAGAACCGAAGGCCGCCTTGATCTGTTTGACATTCCTCGATTTCATAGTCTTCGCCACGCTCCTGTAGCTCTTGTCAAGCGTCTTAAGTTGTGCCTTGAACTCGGCGGACAAAGGCGCTGCTGGCCGCTTGGCGGATGCGGACTTCTTTTTTGCTCCGCCGCCACCATGGTGGCCGCCTCCGCCGCCACCGCCTCCTTCCGGAGTCATCATGCTGGGCTTGGCCTGAATCTGAAGGGCGCTGTCGATCTTGAACGCGCCGTTGGTGACAACAAGCTCACCTTCCTTCAGCCCGTGGCGAACAATGTAATAGTCCCCGGCCCGGGGCCCGAGCAGGATCTCGCGGCCCACAAAGGTCGGTTTATCGATTGCCTTGGCGATCTTGTCCACGCAGGTCCGTTCCAGCAGGCGGCGATTCAGTTGGAGGACTTCGCCGGGCAACAGCTTGTCAAGGCCCTTGGCCAGAAGCCGGCTGATCTCGTCGTCCAGTTCCACTCCTTGCCACTGGGACTCCACGTAGAAGTCCCGCCGGGCCAGAACGTTGCTGAGTTCCTCAAAGAGCCGGTCCGCCAAGGGCCCGCTGATCGTGTCCAGCGGGCCGAATTCAGAAAGTTTCTTTCTGAGTTCCGGGCTGAGCAGCTTCCACAGTCGCTTTCCGGGCATCGGCCCCTTGGCCTGCAACTGACGCCTCAGATCCGCAATCAGGCCGGGCCAGTCAGTGATGTCCTCCTTTTGCAGCAGGAAGGGATTACGCTGCAGATAGACCACGGCTCGAGTCCCGGTGACCAGTGCCGCGGCGGCGGGAATCACCACCGGCTTCACCTGTTTCGCCACATCGGCCGAAACGTAACCCAGCGACTCGGTTCGAACCAGCGGCATCTTGCAGATGTCACATTCCCCGGCTTTGTCCCTGACGATAGAGGGATGCATCGGGCATATCCACTTTCCGGCCAGATCCGGGGACATGACACGACCGCCCATGGCGATATTCGCCCGGACCGCCGCCCTGACGAACATCTCCGGTTTGAGCCGCCCATCGGCGTTCGGCACATCGACCCGCACCTTGACCACGCGGGTCTTGGCGTCGAGAACCGGATCGATGAAGGAAATTGTCCCCACGAATTCGTCACCGGGATACGCTTCGGTCGTGAAGGCCACCTTCTGGCCATACCGCAACCAGACCAGGTCCGATTCGTATGCGTCCAGTTTGACCCAGACCTGGCTGAGGTCGGCGATGGTGTATATCCGCTGGCCGGTCTTGACATACATGCCTTCCTGGGCGTTCTTATGGATGACGATGCCGCCCACCGGGGCGTAGATGGTCATGTGGTCCGTTGTCTTGCCCCGCTTCTCGATGTCCTTGATCTGCTCCCGGGCAAGGCCCCACAGGCGCAGCTTCTCGCGAGCCGCCTCCACGGTCGACTGGGCGGTCTCCCGCATGCTGTCCAGTTTGCTGTTCCGAGTGGCGGCGACTGCTTCCAGGGCCTGGAGAAGCTCCTCCTGGGCGCTCAGCAATTCGGGGCTGTACAAGTAGACCATATGGTCGCCCTTTTTGACCTCAATCCCCGTGTAGTCGACGTATAGTTTGTCGATACGCCCCGGGACCCAGGAGGCAATGTACGCCAACCGCGTTTCGTCGTACTCAACCTTTCCGACCATGCGGATCTCGGCCGTGACAAACTTTCGCTCGACCGGACTGACCTGGATACGCATTAGGGCCTGGCCTTCATGGCTGGTGGCGAACTGCCGCATGTTTCCACTACTGCCGTCGACCTTGACGGGAACCAGAATCATGCCACAGAGGGGACACTTGCCGGGTTTCTGCATGCGTATCTGGGGGTGCATGGCGCAGGTCCACATCTGTATGACCTGGCTTACCTGGCCGTGCTCGGAGGGCCTGTTGGCCTCGGCGTCGGAAGCCCCCCCGCCCGGGGCCAGGGCCCAGCGGACGGCGTACCCGCCCGCCGCGATAATCAGCGCTCCAACGACAAGCAGCGCCTTTCTGACGATTCTCGAGGTACGGTCCGGAATATTGACCATCATCTTGTTCCCCCATTGCGTCCAGCCGCTTCAAGGAAGGGCTCGAGCCGCATCGGTTTGCGAGGTCCAGGGCAGGCATCTGAGCGAACAGACGCCCATCCAAACGGTTTTTTCCACCTTCAGATTCCCTCAATTGCCAGCCTTGGTTTTTTGTCCGGCAGTTGGGCCACTTGTGTTCCTCAGTGCGTCAACAGCACCAGCAGTGCGTGAAGCGCGCCAGAGATGATGGCCGCAGGTCCGAATCGCCTGTGCCACTTGAGCAGAACTCTCGGGTTCAGGCGCCTGAACAGGCCCAGGCACACCGTGACCGTCATGAGTGTCAGCGTGGCAATCCCCATTGGCACCACCAGGCTGCCCAGGTCAAACCCCGTATCATCGTGTGGGCGCTCGGCGTTGCTGGTGGCCTGAACCACGCGGGGCCAGACGGTCTGGCCCAGAACGGTCAGCAGCATACCGCACACAATCCCGCTGCTGCCCGTCCAGCGTGGTGAGCGGGTCGCGACGCGTCGGCATTCTGAAGAGGCTCTCATTGCTCCCTCTCCTCTGTCTTGGCATCTGAGGTCGGCTTTGCGGGGGTCGAATCCGTTTCCTTGGTCGTTTTCTTTCGGGGTATTGCTCTGCCGACGAGCATTTCCAGTTCGGCTGTTCGTTGAGCGCTGTTGGCGGTTGCCCGTTCGAACGACAATTGAAAGTCGAGTAGTATTCGTTCGGCGTCAATGAGGTCCAGGAAGCCGACCTTGCCGGCCCGATAGCCCGCCTCGTCGACCTGCACGGACTGCCTGGCCTTGGGAATCAAGGCGTTGCCATAGAGGTCTATTTTCCGCTGGGCGTCCCGGACCTTGTAGAGAACCAGCTTGGCCTGGGCATCCAGTTGGTTCGCCCGGTCATCCTTTTTCCTGGCGGCGGCCCGATGCCTGGCCCTGGCTTCCCGCACGCCGGCATTCAGTTTCTCGTACCAGATAGGAATGTTGACCGAGACCATGGCCACCACCGGATCTTTGCCACTGTCGGGGGCGCCCGGCATCAGGGCCTCGCTGGTATCGACGTAGTTTACTCCCAGGGTCACATCGGGAAAGTACTCCTTGCGGGCCAGTGCGATGCCCTGCTCCTCCTTGGCAATCTCGTAGGCCAAGGCTTTTAGTTCGGGATTGCTCTCCCTGAGCCAGAGGAGGACTTGAGCGTCCGAGGCCCCGAGTTCGTCCCCCGGCATTTCCCTGGCCGGCGGCAACGGCGCCTCAACGGGGCGGTTCAACAGAGAGTTGAGCCGGGCTACAATGGGCCCTTTCAGATCGAGCAGTGTGCCGAGTCGATCTTCCAGCTTGCCGAGTTCCACTTGGGCTCGAATCACATCGGGGTGATTGCCGGTCGCAGCCCTGTAGCGCATTTCGGCGACCTGCTCAAAGTGCTTCACCAGGTCGCGGTTCTCTCGCGTGATGGCCACGGCGCGGGACCAGTAGTAGTACTCGAAATAGGCGTCCTGGACGAGGTAGAACAGTTTGAGTTTCTCGGCCTCGTAGCGCTGGCGGGCCGCATTGGCCGCCTCCAGGGCAATGCCTCCGCGCAGCTCCAGCTTGCCGAACCAGGGGAATTTCTGGGCCAGCTCGAAGGATTGCTGTTGCGGGCCGACACGGGTCTCGACTTCGCGGATGAAATATCGGTATGTAAACCGCGGGTCGGGCAGGCTCCGTACTTGCGGCACGCGCTCCAGGGCGGCCTTCCACCGATTGAAGGCTGCTTCGAGCCCTGGATTGTTCAGTGCGGCGTAGACCAGGTAGTCGGACAATTCCGACTGCTCCGTAAGTGCGGGCATTCGCCGGCCCACCTGGCCATCGGCGCCGGATGGGTAGGCTTCCCGCCGCATCTCTTTGTACTGAAGAAAAGCTTCTCGCTCCGGAGCTGATGCACACCCTGATATGGCGACAAGCAGTACAAGTGTGGTTCCAAGAAACCAACGTGGCCCCATGCAGATACCCTTTCTGGATGTGCTGTGCCCCACAAGTAATTATGCGCGGTTGGCTGGGCAAAAACAAGCCCCTTGGTGGCCGTGTCGTTCAGGACGCACCGGACACCTCGTGCCGCGCCCTCGACCCATACCTCGGCCCGTCGCCGATTAAAATACAGGGCCGCAGCCATGGGGGGCAGACTGCGACCCCTGAAAAATGCCACCGGCTTGCCCTTGCAGTTCCGGTGGCAACGTTGAGCACTCACTGCCTGGCCTTGTGGAGAAGGGCTCTCAATTATCTGCCAGACCTCCTTAACCCTCCTTCAGGCCAGACCCTTGCGATCTTCTTTTCGCATCGCCACGTCAGGCTCCTCGGTCTGCTCGCCATGGCATCTGCATGTCCCCGAGCCTTGCCACATCGGCAGGCCGCACTCCGAGCAGATGACTCGTCCAAATTGTTCCATTCCCTCATGCGTCTTGAGCTTGTTTGCCACTGGCCCGATCGACAGTCTCATACCACACCTCCTGAACCGGAAAGACCACGGCTTCAACCATGGCGGCGAGAAAGCAAAGGCTGTTCCCGAGGATCGCCGCGCGGGGGGGCATTGGATTCCTGTGCCTGAGCAGCGACCATTCGAGCTGTCTGGGCCTGCCGTTGCGACAAAGTCGATACCAGGAGTTTTGCCCGGCTGTCGGTCACCACAAAATAAAGCTGAAGGTAGGCATCCTGGATGAGTTCTTCACCACGGCAGGCCAGGGCAACGGCCTGGGCCCGCGAAAGGAGCCCCCTGCTTTGGGCGACATCTGCAGCGATGCCATCCAGTTGCTTCCACAAGAGTGTGCTGAGCCTGGGTTGCGAGACGGCTCGCAGGTCGGCCAGAGTGTGCAGGTGCATCCATTGTGTTCGCTTTTCCACTTCAAGCACTTGAAGCAGATGGTGAGCATGGCGGTCCGCGGCAAGTGATCGGAGTTTTCCGTAAAGCGCCGCCACCAGTTCCAATGCCTGAATCAGGCCGCCGGCGGATTCATCGGCTGTCCCCAGGTTGCCCTGACGTGTTCGCACCTGTGTCCCACGCATTGTCGCCATCGCCCGGACTCCCACTTGCCTTTCGGTGTGATGATAGGGGCTTACTCGTTGTTCCAGCAACACCTCCTGCCTACAGAACGGACGACACCCGGAGATGGTTCCAGGAATCTCCCCGCAGAGTGACATTTCAGGTGGAGGCGGCGCCGGCCGTCAGGCGCCAGAGTCTTGGACCAATCAACGATTCATGGAACCCGGTGTTTTGGTTGTCCGTTATGGAATATGGGAGAACAACGTGGCAGGGGCCGACTCGAGATATCCCGATCGCGCAAGGCGTCTAAGAGGAGGCATGGCGATGGAGACCCTACAGAACATCTCTCGGCCTGTGACTTACCACGAAGCAGTTCTGGAAGACAAGGCCTGCAAAGGTCTGATTCCGGCCTTGGAAACGGCCATTTTGGTCTACGATAAACTTGCCTCGCGCGTCTGCGATCCCCACGTGTTGGACCTGCTGCACGCCCTTGAGGCGGAGAAGAAAACGCAGCGGGTGCGTCTCCGCGCCCTGGTTGACGGTCAGCCGCTTCTGGAAGTCACGCTCAGCGATCTGTTGTGGGATCGGCTCGATGACATCGCTGCGTCTGTGGCCGGCGCCGGGCAATTCCTCGCCGAGGCGGAGGTCCTGGCCTTTGCGATGAGCATGGAGGAGACCGTCTGGCAGGCCTACCTTCAGGCCTGTCTGGCGACCGTGGATAATCGGGCCAAGCTCTTGGCGACGCAGTTGTCGGAACAGCAAGCCCAGCTTGCCAGAACCGTGGCTACCCGAATTCGACGCCTGAAGGGCGGATTCCTCGCCGGTTCTTGGCGGCAAGCCGTACACTAGCGATAAGGAATTGGAAGGTATGCCCCGGCAGGGGCAAGGAGGTCTGACATGAAGCGCTTCATCAAGTTCCTCATCCGCCCTTTGAAGTCATGGCTGGAGGAATTGGCAAAACAGCACGAGAAGGATTACGGCCCCGGCGGCGTTCCCAGTTGCTGCGCCACGAAGGAGGTCGGGTCGAAGAAACGCCGTTGATGGCTGGGTGGCTGCGAGCATGGTGCTCGGGTGCTCGCACCATCGCGGCGTTCCGCTTGCCGGAGACACCCGGGGCGGCCGCGGCCAAGCTGTTCAGTAACTCGCCGGCGACGAGGGAGCTGAAAAACAATCCCAACAAAGGCCGAACGGACAAGCCCCTTATCGGCGGCCCCAAGGCGCGGGGCTGGCCGCCAAGTATCCCGGCGACGTGGGCATCAAGAAAGACACGGCGGTTCTATACCAAGTTTGCCCCCGATCACGGGTGCGAGCACCACTTCGTCGCCCTCGGCGGTTACAATCCGCCCAGCCGTTGGCCAGCCCCGAAAGCGGGAGCGCGTCCTCACGGCGATGAGCGTATGCATGTCTTTGTTGACCCGGTTGGCTGGTACGGCAAGTACCCGCCGCCAGGCGTATGGAATCTTTACGCCTACTGGCCCGAGATGAAGCGGTCCGCCGTTCGAGGGTCTGAAGCTGAGGACCTCGAACAAGCTCAAACTCAACTACCTCTGGATCGACGAGTTGGCCGTTGGCACGAAGCGCCTCGAGCCACTACCCCCCCCGCTACCCCCGAAAAAGGCGTCTGCGAGGGGGGGGGGGGATAATCCGTACGCAGCCGCGACGAAGTGGAGCAAGCCGCTTTAGTGATCCTCATGGCGTTTCACGCCGCTTCATGCCGCTGCCCTCGGAGTTGCGCATCGCTTTCTTGGGGGCCAATGAGGGAGCCAGCTTCTTTGCCTTTTCCTCCGCCGAAAGCTTGTCCCATGCCGCGGGGCAGTTGTTGCAGCAGAAACCTACTCTTTTGCCTTCGAACATCCGGGTTCGCTTGGCCGTCACTTTGTTAAGATCCAGTTTGTCTCCCATGATCGGACAAAAGGCATTCACGAGCCTTTGCGACATGGCCTGCCGGCATGCAACCACAAGTTGCCTGACCTTCTTGAGTTCGGCCAAGGCCGTGGTCTTGTCGCCCGCCTCGACCGCCTTGGTGGCCTTGTCGATCGCTCCCAGCACTTCGCCCATTCTCATCATGTGCATTTTCTGCATGCTGTCGTGCCCTTTGGAGGCCGGTGCGGGGGCAGCCTCCTTGTGTTCGCCGCTCCCCTTGTGCATTTCTTCAGCCGACAGCGGTATCGACAGCAAGCCCACTATCGAAACAATCCCGACACCCACACCTGCCAACCCCAGAGTTCGCTTGGTCATTTCAGTCTGCTCTCAAAAAAAGTAGGTTTCTTGGGCGTGACTGAACAGCCACAATTTTCCCTTACAGTCCTGAACGAGCATTCACGCCCAAACGTTCCAAGGAATTGTCATTTCTGCCAGGAAAACTCGGTCCACCTGCAGC
The DNA here is from genome assembly GCA_011682595.1 of Anaerolineaceae bacterium. The sequence continues at coordinate 6,759 of JAACEH010000002.1, read as the reverse complement.
GGTTTGCAGTTTCACGTGGCGCCCGCGCCCCCCATGACAAGCCCACGGCACTGCCGTGGGACACCAAAGAGCGCAAACGTCCCCCGGCGGTGCAGGGGGCTTGTAACGGCCAAGAAGCCGCACGGGAATATTTCCCGTGCGGCTCTTGCTTGTGTGCCTTCTTCTTGTCGGCGGATTCTGATCGCTACTGCTCCCCGCCGTCACCGTCGTTGTCATCGTCGCCTTCCTCCTGCGGCTTGGGTCGCAGGGGAAGGACCAGGCGGAAGTTGCCGGCCTTGATGATAATCCTGCCGCGGGCCCTGGGCATGCTGAGGCGGATCAGCAGCCCGTCGGTGCCCCCGACGACGCCGGCCTGCCAGACGATCATCCCCGGGTCGTTGTCCGGGATAATCCGGTCGCGTCCCGAACCCTCGCCGGGTTCGCCGTGGCGCTGGTCGTCGTCGCCGTCATCGTCGTTGCGGGACTCAGGGCGCGGGCGTCGCCGCGACCCATCGTCGAAGGCGATCTTCTTGGCCACCGTGGCCAGGCCGTCCGACAGTTTCACAAAGCCGTCCCAGTTGCTGTAGTACTGCGGACCGTAGCCCTCAATCATCTTGTCCAGGTCGCCCCAGCGAATCAGCAGGTAGGCCACGTGCCGTCCCGCCACCGGGTGCGAGTAGGTGGTGAACCCGCGCAACAGGTCCTCGTCGCTGTTCTTGCGCTCGAACGATCGGTCGCGATTCCTGAGCAGCCGACGAAGTTGCTGCCCGGCCTCGGACCGATCGGCCTTGTCCCGGTCCGGTCGCGCCGGGCGACGCACTTCGGCAATCCCGTCCTTACCGGCAGCGCGATCAGAATCGCTCGCCCCGGCCGTCGCGGCCAGATACAGCGACACCATGACGGCCGCCACAAGGCCCAGCATCTTCAATATTCTCATCTGTCCGTCCTCCCCAATGTAAAAAAAAGCGATACGATCGGGCTGCCGATCAGCTAAACGCCCGCTCCCGCTGTTTATTGCAGAAGGCGGTTTTAGTTTGCCAGTTTGTCGGGGAAGCGGTAATAATGCCCGACAGGTATTGTGCCGCAGACGTTTCAACCATGGGAGATCAAGGCTCTATGGCCCCCGTTCAGTTTCCCCAGGCAGTTTGTCCCGCCGACCGCCCGGCGGAAGTGGCGTCCGAATTTCGGCGGCCGGGGCTTGCCCTGCTGGCCCTGATCGTCTATGCGGCCCTGCTGCACCTTGCTTTTCTGGAGTCCGGCTATCCGCTCAAGAATCACGAAGCCCTGGCCGGGGAGCGGACCCGCGGGCTGATCGAAGAGGGCCACTGGCTGGTGCCCTATCTGAACGGGCGACCGGATTTCTTCAAGCCGCCGCTGCCCTTCTGGATAGCCGGCGGGCTGTCCCGGCTGACCGGCCACCTCAACACCTGGACCATTCGCATACCGTCGGTCCTGGCCTGCATCGGCACCATGCTGCTGGTGGTCCTGCTGGGCCGGAGGATGGCCACCCCCCGGGTGGGACTGGTCTGCGGGCTGGTTTTCGTCACCTCCTCGACCGCCCTGATCTGGGCCCGGCAGGCCGAGGTGGACATGCAGCTCTGTTTCTGGACCACGGCGGCCCTGGTCGCCTGCTGGTGCGGTCTGACCGAGAGCGTTCGCCGTCGCCAGGTCGTCTGTTTCGTCCTGATGTGGCTGAGCCTGGCCCTGGCCGTGCTGACCAAGGGCCCGTTGCCGATGGCCCTCGTCGCCATCACGCTGATCGTCACCGCCCTGGCCGGCGGGTGGGGTGGGTGGTCCCGTTGCCTGGGCCGCATGTTGCCGCTGGTCGGTCCGCTGATTTTTCTGGCCGTCCTGGCCCCGTGGGTGATCTACGTGCTGATCAGCCACCCCGAGGCGGCCTCGGCCTGGTACGAGCAATCCCTGGGCCGTTACGGCGGCGAACTTGGCAACACCAAGCCGTTCTACTACTATCTGTACGCGGCCCCGGTGCTCTGGCTGCCTTGGCTGCTTTTTGTGGGGCTGGGAGTTTTCCTGCCGGCTTGCCGCCGGTGTTTGACTCGCCAGGCCCTGGTCTTTTTGCTAAGCTGGGGCCTCGGGGGCGTCGTTCTGCTGTCGTTCAGTGCCCAGAAGCGGATGTACTATGTCCTGGCCACGGTGCCGGCCATGATGGTCCTGGCCGGCGTCGCCGAAGAGTATGTGACTTTCCGATGGTCCGGGCGAATGTCGCGACTGGTCAAAGGGATTGTCGCGGCCCACGTACTGGTCATACCCGCAGTCATTGCCGGGGTGGTCGTGGCGGCTCGTGAATTCCCGGACCTGAAGGCGGCCCTTGCCCTGTTTGGCGGAGTTGCCGCACTGGGACTGGCGGCCATGCTCTGGCTATTCGCCACCCGGCGAAGGTTCGCGGCACTGCTGGTTTTCGCCGTCGTTGTGCTGGTTGCCCAGACCCTGATGCTCAGCGGACCTCTGCGGCAGATGGCTTCGCCCAGGGACCGCCTGACCGGGCGGATTGTCGACCGTCTGCTGGCCGCCAACCCGGCCCTGGACAAGGTGGCCATGTATCGCTGGGACAAGAACATGACCCCGGTCCCGTTCTTGCTTGGCCGCTCGCTGCCGGTGTTCGAGCAGGTGGACGATCTGGCCGCCTGGCGAGCGGACCATCCCGGCGCTTTCCTGGTGGTCCGCAACACGCAGTTTCCGGGTCTGCACAAGGCCGGTTCCTGGCAGGTCGTTTTGCCCGAGGAGCCGGTGGAGTTCAAGCGCTACTATCTTCTGCTGAAGGCCGTTTCGCCTGTCGAGAGCCTCAAGGTCGAACGACCGGTCGAGGAGTCGCCGGGCCAGGGCGGGCCGGAGGCTGAAAAATAAAGGACTGTCCGTTTTGTAAACAGGAGAAATACCTTGGAAAACAGCGGTATCGGAATTGTCGGCTATGGCGTTGTGGGCCGAAGCCTGAGCGAACTGTTCGGCCGGGACGCCGTGGGTTACGACGTCGGCGGTACGGCGGCCGACCGCAAACGCATCGGCCGGTGCGAGATAACGTTTGTCTGTGTGCCGACGCCGGTGGGCAAAGACGGGGCCTGCGACACCTCGATTGTCGAGGAGGTTATCGGCTGGATTGAATCGCCGCTGATCGTCATTCGCTCAACCGTTGCTCCGGGAACCACCGAGCGGCTGGGCAAGAAAACCGGCAAACGAATCCTCTTTCAGCCCGAGTATCTGGGCGAGACGGCCCAGCACCCGCTGTCGGACGTGACCCGCCGAACCTTCATCATTCTCGGCGGCCCGCCGGCCGACTGTTCCGCCGTGGCCGACATCTACAACCGCTACTATCACAGCGAGGTGCAGTACCATTTCACCGACAGCCGCACCGCCGAAGTGGCCAAGTACATGGAGAACTCCTTCTACGCCCTCAAGGTGATCTTCTGCAACGAGTTCTACGACCTGGCCAAGGCCCTGGGCTGCGACTACAACGAACTCCGGGAACTCTGGCTGGCCGATCCGCGGATCAGCCGCGACCATACCTTCGTCTACCCGGATAATCGCGGGTTCTCCGGCAAGTGTCTGCCCAAAGACGTCAGCGCGATCATTCGATCCTCGGCTCTCGGCGGTTACCGTGCCGAGCTGATGTCCTGTGTCATGAAAATCAACGAAAAGTACCGGGCCGACGATCCGGATTACGACCTCTTCAAGAACAAGGCTTGACCTATGGACAGCGCGACCGATGCGGGGGAGGTCTACCTCTCCATTGTAGCCCCGGCTTACAACGAAGCCGAGAACGTCCAGCGCCTGGTGAGCGAGGTATCCGCGGCGGCGGCCTCTCTCGGCCAACCGTGGGAACTGCTGATCGTCAACGACTGCAGCGCCGACGAGACCCCCGCCGTGCTGCGACGAATGATGGGCCAGTGCCCGCAGCTCAGGGTCATTTCGCTCCGCCGGCGCTCCGGCCAGACGGCGGCCCTGGAGGCCGGCCTGCGGGCGGCCCGCGGGCGCTATATCGGCACCCTGGACGCCGACCTGCAGAACGACCCCCGGGACATCGTTCGTCTCTTGCCGCACATCGTCGAGGGCGAGTGCGACATGATCAACGGTTGGCGCAAAAGTCGCAACGATCCCTGGTTGCGGCTGGTTTCCACGCGAATCGCCAACGGGGTGCGCAACTGGCTGACCCACGAAACGATTCACGATTCGGCCTGTGGCCTGAAAATTTTTCGACGCCAGTGCATCGCCCGGGTCAAACTGTTCAACGGCCTGCACCGCTTCATCCCGACGCTGATCAGGATGGAGGGCTTCCGCGTGCTGGAACTTCCGGTCAACCACCGTCCGCGGACCGCCGGGACCGCCGGGGTGGCCAAGTACGGCCTCTGGAACCGTGTCTTCCGGGCCCTGCGCGACGCCTTCGCCATTCGCTGGATGCAGAGCCGCAAAATCACCTACCAGAGCGAGGAGTGGGAACGAGACCATGATTGAACGACTAGTGGAAAAGATGGATTTCTGGGCGATGCTGGGACTGGTTGCCCAGTTGGCTTTTACGGGCCGCTTTGTGGTCCAGTGGATCGCTTCCGAGCGGCGCAAGAAAAGTGTCATCCCCGTCGCCTTCTGGTACCTGAGCCTGTTTGGCAGCGCCGGTCTGCTGGTCTACGCGATTGTCCGGGCCGACCCCATCTTCATTCTCGGTCAGTCGTTCGGCAGCATCGTCTACATGCGCAACCTGGTCCTGATCTACCGCCATCGTCGTGGCGATGGCCAGGACGGCCTTGGCACATCGTCCGTCGGGTGACGGCTGATAACACTGTCTGGATGAGGAACGTCCGATGAGCACACGACCGCACATTCTGATTTTCAATCCCGACCAGTGGCGGACCGACGTGCTGGGCCACATGGGTAACCCCGCCGCCGTGACGCCGCACCTCGACGAGTTCGTCGAGCGCGAGGCGGTCAGCTTTCGCTGGGCCTTCTGTCAGAATCCGGTCTGTACGCCGAGTCGCTGCTCCTTCATGACCGGATGGTATCCCCACGTCCATGGCCACCGCACGATGTACCACATGCTGAGGTCGCACGAGCCGCTGCTCCTGCAGACCCTGCGCGAGGCGGGCTACTTTGTCTGGTGGGGCGGCAAGAACGATCTGGTCCCGGGGCAGGGCGGCTTTGAACGCGTGGCCGACCTGAAGTTCGAACCTGAAGGTCCGATTGATCCCGATCCGCACCAACTGATGATGAACAGCAAGTCGCCGGACGACGACGGCTATTACTCCATGTTCTGGGGCAAACTCGAAAAACGGCCCGGCGCCGAGCGTTACCGCCACTGGGACTGGGCGATGATTGAAGGGGCGATCGATTTTCTCCACAACGCCCCGGACGACCAGCCGCTGGTGATCTATCTGCCGCTGCAGTACCCCCATCCGCCGTACGCCGTCGAAGAGCCGTACTTCTCGATGATCGACCGCTCCAAGCTCCCACCGCGAGCCCCCACGCCCGCCGGCTGGAAGGGCAAGCCGTCGCTCTTGAAGGGCATCTGCGAGCGGCAGAATCTCGGAGGCTGGACCGAGCAGCAGTGGACCGAACTGCGGGCGGTTTACTACGGCATGTGTGCCCGCGTGGACGATCAGTTCCACTTGGTCCTTGACGCACTGCGCGAAACGGGCCTTTACGACGACACCGCCATATTCCTGTTCTCCGACCATGGCGACTTCACGGGCGACTACGGCCTCGTGGAGAAAACACAGAACACCTTCGAGGACTGTCTGACGCGTGTGCCGCTGGTGGTCAAGCCTCCGCGCGGCGTGCCGGTTCGGCCGCGCGTCACAGAGGCCATGGCCGAACTCATCGACGTACCGGCGACGATCGAGGCCCTGACCGGCATCGAGCCGCGACACACGCATTTCGGGCGTTCGCTCCTGCCGGTTGTTGCCGGCGACGCGGACGAGCATCGCGATGCGGTGTTCTGCGAGGGCGGCCGGCTGCACGGAGAGGACCACTGCTCGGACCGCCAGAGCACCTCCAGCCTGAACCCGGCGGGCCTCTATTGGCCGCGCGTCGGCTTGCAGCAAAGCCAGGGGCCCGAGCACACCAAGGCCACCATGTGTCGCACCCGGAACTTCAAGTACGTCCGCCGCCTCTACGAGCAAGACGAGTTATATGATCTCCGCAGCGACCCCCAGGAACTCGTCAACCGCATCGCCGACCCGTCGTTGGCTGACGACCTCGCCCGGCTCAAGGAGCGCATGCTTACTTGGTATCAGGAGACCTGCGACACCGTCCCGCACGACAGCGACCGGCGGTGAGGAGGGTTTTGAGAATCATGCGGTGGAGGTCAAGGGTGAGAGAATTGCCGACAAGTTTGTTCCCTACGCCGTCAATCAGTATAGAATAGAGCGGTAACGTCACACCGAGCGCAGAACAGGAGGTAGTAATGTCCAAGGACGTTCACAAGGTGGTCAGGGAGGCCTACGGCAAAGTGGCTGGGAGCGGGTCGTCGTGCTGTGGTGACTCGGAGGCCTCCTCCAGGTCGTCGTGCTGTGAGCCTGCCGAACAGATATTCTGTGGGCCGGCCGAGTCGCCATGCTGTGGGAAAGCGGTGGCCGATGTTGCAGCCCAGGCGGATATGGGACTATCGTGCGGCAACCCGATCATGCTGGCCGAGGTCGCTCCCGGCGAGACGGTGCTCGACCTGGGCTCGGGGGCCGGGCGCGACGTCTTCCCGGCGGCCGAGAAGGTCGGGCCCGAGGGCCGCGCGATCGGCGTGGACATGACGCCCGAGATGCTGGTCCGGGCTCGCGAGAA
>JAACEH010000139.1 GCA_011682595.1 Anaerolineaceae bacterium | reverse complement strand
ATTCGCCCTGACAACCAGAATATCGCAAGGAGCGGCAAATGCAAACCTTCACTGTACGAACTTCGAGCCGCCAGCAGATGATCGACATCACCGAACGTGTTGTCCAGGCGATCCGGCCCTGCGGCGCATCGGGCGTCTGCCAGGTCTTTGTGCCCCACACCACGGCCGGTGTGACCATCAACGAGAACGCCGACCCCGACGTGGTGGCCGACCTGCTGGGCAAGTTGGCCCGCCTGGTGCCCGAGAAGGACGGCTACCGACATGCCGAGGGCAACTCCGACGCCCATCTGAAGGCCTCGCTGATGGGCTCGAGCGTCTGGGTGCCGGTCGAGGACGGGCGGGTGGCCCTGGGCGCCTGGCAGGCCGTCTATTTCTGCGAGTTCGACGGTCCGCGCTCTCGCAAGGTTCACCTTCAAATGCTCTCGAAGTAAGTGGAGGCCGGATGTCGATCGAGGAATTCCTCACCAGCAAATGGCTCCCCCATGCGTGGAACATAGCCCTGTTCCTGGCCGGTCTGCCGCTGTTGGCGGTGGCGGTCGTTCAATTGATGAGGCGACGCGGCGTCGGACAGCCCATTGACCGGGCCTGGCCTAACGTCTGTTGGGGGAAACTGAACGGCGGCATACTGTTTGTTCTAGCCATCATCCTTCTGCATGTGTTTCTGTCGCCTGCATTGACCTACGGCCTGCGGGCTCTGTGGTTCCCCCAAGGCACGGAGCATCTCGACAGCGTCACCGAGACGCTGGTCAGCGCTGCGGTCATGTGCATCTACTGGATGGTGCTTTGCAGCTTGATTCTGTACTGGTTGCTGCACATCGTCGGGGCGAAGGCGGAGACCCTGGGGCTGACGCTGCGGAGGCTGCCGGCGGCGCTGAAGATCGCCCCGCTGATGCTCCTGGCGGCGATGCCGGTCATCATCGCCTTTCTTTACGGGGGCACCTTCGTGTACCAACTCGTGAAGGGCCCGGCGCCGGTCCATCCCCTGTTGGCCGCACTGACCGAAGGGCCCGAACCGTGGCAGATCGTGGCAATGTTTGTCATGGCCGGGCTGCTCATCCCATTCTTCGAGGAGCTGTTCTTCCGCGGATTCATCCTGACCAGCCTGATGCGGACGGGTTCGCCGGTGGCGGCCATTGTCGCCCAGGGGGTGCTTTTCGGACTCGTTCATATAGGTGTGCCGACCAGCGTCATTCCGATGATGATTTTCGGGATGGCCCTGGGCTACGCCCTCTATCGCACGCGGAGCCTGGTATCGTGCTTCCTGATGCACGCAGCGTTCAACCTGATGAGCCTGACGCTGACGGTCTTGCCGATGATAGTCAGCAGCGGGTGACAGACGGCAAGTGAGCGGCGATTCCCTGCAAAACAAGTGGCCTCGGTTCAGGATTACGGCGTGCCGCCGGGCCCGGGCGCCGGGGCCGGTTCTTTAGGGAAGCCCTCGGGTTGCGTCGGGGCCGGGGGCTCTGCGGGGACAGGCTCAGGCGTCGGACCCGGCTCCTCGGTCGGTTCGGGAGTCGGCGCCTCGGGCCTGATCGGCGGCAGGAAGCGCTTGGCGAATTTCACCGCCTGGCCCAGTTGATCGTAGCCCACGCTGGCATCGAGGCGGATGCGGCCCTTGTCCAGGCCCACGGCCAGACCGACGATACCCTGGCTCTCGATGAACTTCCGATCTTCGTCGTTGAACTCGATGGGCCTTCGCGACGCCCCCCCGGCGGGACCCGACAAGAGCAGCGTGCGGCTGAGCATGGCCGGGAGGTTGACATAGTACTCGATGTTGCGGACCTCGGGCAGTCCCTGGCGGGCCTCGGCGATCTGGCTTTCGGGGGCCGCCTTCTTCTCGTCCAGAACCCGGTCGATGGCTGCATGAAACAGCGTCAGGTCACTGCCGCTGCAGACAATCATGCGGCCCTCAAGAAAAGCCAGCCGGTAACGGTATCCGTCCGGGCCGTATACTTTCCTGGCCCGCTCTTCAAAGAGTTGTTTGAATCGCCGCCGGGTGAACTCGATCTTCGGTTCAAGATAGGCGATCTTAACCTCGCGGTACTCTTCCTGCTCGGGCTTGTAGAGAAAAAGAACGCGCGAGCCGATCTCGTCGGAAACCTTGAGCAAGGTGCCGAAGAAGTCCTGGACCGCGTCGTTGAACTGGTCGGTGTCCTTGACGCGCAGGACGGCCAGGTTGGCCTCATACGCGCCGCTGGCGGGATCGGGCAACGAGATCATCGAGGAAATCTGTCCCGTCAGGCCGCCGGTCAACTCGCCCGTGGCGTCCAGCAGCATGTCGCGAGTATCCGGGCGGACTTTCTTGTCGGCCTGCGGCGAGTTGAGCAGGAGAAAGTCCACCACGTTCAGCGAGGCCAGTTGAATCATGTCCGGATTCAGGTTGATGCCGCGGGCCGAAATATAGGGCAGATCCAGCGGCAGGTCGCCGACCAGCGATCCCCGGCCGCCACCCATGTCGAGCAGGTGGCGGTACAGGCTGCCGCCCTCGGTAAACTGAAAGATCACCGAGAGGCCGAGGTCGTCCGCTCCCAGGCGCAGGCCCACGTCGAAGGACTCCAACTGCTCGAAAAGACTGTTAACCGCGTTCATGTAGCCCAGCAGAATATCGGAATAGGCGTAAAGCGTCGGATCGCCCATGATCTTCGTGGCCGTCGACCGGCGAAACCGCTCGGTCGTTTTGCGGCGGCTTTCCATCGTGCGAAGCATGTCCACGTGAAGGTAAAGGTCGGACTTGCCGATGGCCTCTTTCTGCTCGGCCGTCAGGCGGTCGGCCAGGCCCGGCTTGCCGTCCCGGACGGCCCGGCAGGTGCGCAGCGAATCGGTGAACAGGGCGTACCCCCCGCGGTGAGTGAAGAAGCGAGGCTCCGAAGTCTCGGTCATCTGGTACAGCCCCTTCTCGACCAGCTCGGCGGCATTGTACTCCAGGAACTGCTCCAGCCCCTGAACGGGCACGGCGAAGACGGTGTTGCGGCCGCTGAAGACTACCGGGTCGAGATAGGCGATGCCCGTCGCTCCGCGTTCGACCACGCCGCCGCGAAGGCCGATCTTCACGCGGATCAGGTCGCTGATCGACTTGTCCTTGATCGGAAGCTCCAGCCCGGTCCGCTGCTGGAAGAGCACGGCCTTGGCGGCGACCTCTCCAACGTCGGCCACCACAAAGAAGCTGCGCGTCTGCTCGGGCATGGCGCTGAGCAGATCGGCCATGGTCCGAAGGCCCGGGGTCGCCGCCTTGGGCGGAGCGTCAGGGTCCGGCGTCGGCGCAGCATCCGGCGCGGCGGGAGGCGCCGCGGGGTCCTGTTGTGCTCCTGCGGGGCCGGCCAGAAGGACCACCAGGGTCAGAACCAGAGCTATCCGCTTTTTCATGTCGCACCTCAAGATCCTGCACGCTCTTCATCCGCCTCTGCGAAGACGGGCCACAGCTGATAATCTTACCGCGCCGCCGCCCGAAGGTGAAGGCCCAGCATGCCCCCCCCCCCCGCCTCCGCGACCGCCAAGACCGCCGGAGTCGTTCGGGGTCGCCGGGGTCGCCGGAAACGGCCGCCTCAGTGGTACAGATGGCAGCGGACCATATGATCGTCGTCGCCGTCAACGCCCAGCAGTTGCGGCACTTCCACCGAGCAGCGATCGAAGGCCTTCGGACACCGCGGATGAAACGGGCAACCCGGCGGCGGATTGATCGGACTCGGCGGCTCGCCTTCCCTCATGTTGACCAGTTCCTGCCGCTGTGCGGGGTCCGGCACCGGTATGGCGCTCATCAGGCACCACGTGTAGGGGTGCTTCGGATCGCCGTAAAGCTTTTCGCTCGAACTTCTTTCGACAATGCGGCCCAGGTACATCACCGCCACGTCGTCGGCTATGTGGGCCACCACCGACAGATCGTGGGCGATAAACAGGTAAGCCAGGCCCAACTCCTGCTGCAGGTCCTCGAGCAGGTTCAGAATCTGGGCCTGGATGCTGACGTCCAGGGCGCTGACCGGCTCGTCGCAGACAATAAGTTTTGGCCGCAGGGCCAGGGCCCGGGCAATGCCGATCCTCTGCCGCTGTCCCCCGCTGAATTCGTGCGGGTACCGATTCATATAATCGGGCGAAAGGCCGACCCGTCTTAACAACTCGGCGACAATTTCCTGCCTCTGCCGCCCTGAGGCCATTCTATGAACGGTCAGGGCCTCGCCGACGATGCTGCCGACCGTCATCCGAGGGTTCAGCGACCCGTAGGGATCCTGGAAGATGATCTGCATGTTGCGCCGCAACCGTCGCAGTTCTTCGGTCGGCAGCGTGAAAACATCCCGACCCATCAGACTGACCCGGCCGGCGGTGGCCGGTATCAGCCGCAGAATCGACCGGCCGGTGGTCGTCTTGCCGCAGCCGCTCTCGCCGACCAGCCCCAGGGTGCGCCCCTGGTCAATCGCAAACGACACGCCGTCGACGGCCTTCAGGTAGCCGGCCGTCCCGCCAAACAGACCGCGACGAACGGGGAAGTAGGTCTTCAGCCCCTCGACGACAAGAAGCGGACCGCTCTGTTGCGCCCGGTCATCGGTTGGACTTGTTTCAGCAACCATTATTCACGCTCCTGCTGCCTGAGGCCCTTGCGCGGCGCCTGGGGGCTTCTGTCAAAGGGCATTGTACCCTCGGCCCTGGCCTTCCAGCAACTGACCCGGTGGCGAGGTCGCAATTCCTCGAGTTGCGGCACGTTGTCCACACAATGCTGATCGCCGATCGGGCACCGCGGATGGAACGGACAGCCGCCGGGAATCCGCGCCGGGTTGGGCACCGTGCCGGGAATCGTCCGCAGGCGGGTCTTCCGGTCGTGCATGCTGGGCAGGCTCTCGAACAGGCCGATCGTGTAGGGGTGCAGCGGCAGGGAGAACAGCTCGTCGACGTCGGCGAACTCGACGATCCGACCGGCGTACATGACCGCCACGCGGTGCGCGTTCTGGGCCACGACCCCGAGGTCGTGGGTAATCAGGATGACGCTCATCTGCAATTCGCTCTGCAGCCGGTTCAGCAGGGCCAGAATCTGGGCCTGGATGGTCACGTCCAGGGCCGTCGTCGGCTCGTCGGCGATCAGGATGGCCGGATGGCAGATCAGGGCCATGGCGATCATAATTCTCTGTCGCATGCCGCCGGAGAGATGGTGCGGGTACTCGTGCACCCGGAGCTCGGGGGACGGGATGCCCACCAGGCGGAGCATCTCCAGAACGCGTTCGAAGACTTCCTCGTGCGTCGTTTTCTCGTGGACTTCCAGGGTCTCGGCAATCTGCCGGCCGATCGTAAAGACCGGGTTCAGACTGGTCATCGGCTCCTGGAAGATCATCGAGATCTCTTTGCCGCGAACGCGGCGGATACCCTCGGCCGACAACTGCGACAGGTCCTGACCCTGGTAGATGATCCGGCCCTGGACGATCCTGCCCGGCGGCGGCACCAGGCGCAGAATTGACAGGGCGGTCACGCTCTTGCCGCACCCGCTCTCACCGACCAGTGCCAGGGTCTCGCCCTGGCCGACCGAGAAGCTCACGCCGCCCACGGCCTTGGCGATTCCCTCGTCCGTCCTGAAATGCGTGGCCAGGTTGTG
>JAACEH010000138.1 GCA_011682595.1 Anaerolineaceae bacterium | reverse complement strand
ACCGCCTGGTGGGCCAGTTGACGCTCTCGACTGAAGGCATTTACGGCATTCCCTTGCGCGTGTCGGCCTCGACGGTGTTTCTGTTCGTGCTGCTGGGGGCCATGCTCGAACACTCCGGGGGCGGGCACTACTTCGTCCAACTGGCCTTCAGTCTGCTCGGCCGCTTCAAGGGCGGACCGGCCAAGGCGGCCGTCCTGGCCAGCGGCATGACCGGCCTGGTCTCCGGTTCCAGCATCGCCAACACCGTCACCACGGGCACCTTCACCATTCCGCTGATGAAGCGCTGCGGCTACCCGGCCGAGAAGGCTGCGGCGGTGGAGGTGGCCGCCAGCACCAACGGGCAACTGATGCCGCCGATCATGGGTGCCGCGGCCTTCATCATCGCCGAGTATTGTCGCATGCCCTACCTGGAGGTCGTCCGGGCGGCCTTCATCCCGGCCATCATCTCCTACCTGGCCCTGATCTACATCACCCACCTGGAGGCCTCGAAGCTGGGCCTCCGCGGCCTGCCAAAGGCGGAACTGCCGCGATTCCTGACCGTTTTCCTGGGCGGCATTCACTTCCTGGTTCCACTGGCCATCCTGATTGTCATGCTGCTGCGCGGCTGGTCGGCCCAGATGGCGGCCGTCAATGCCATTGCCGCTCTGGCCGCCCTGGTGGTCGCCCGCAGCGTCATCCAGTCGCGGCGCGCGGGGCGGCGGCTGGCCGACGGCCTGCGGGCCGGGATGGGCATCCTCTGGAAAAGCATGGTGGCCGGCGGTCGAGGAATGATGGCCGTCGGCGTGGCCTGCGCCACCGCGGGCATCATCGTCGGCGTCGTCAACCTGGGACTCGGGCACAACATCACCGAGATCGTGGCCTCGCTGTCCGGCGGCAACATTTTCCTCATCCTGGCTCTGACGGCCTTCGTGTCGCTGGTCCTGGGCATGGGGCTGCCGACCACGGCCACCTACATCGTCATGGCCTCGCTGACCGCCGGGGTGATTGTGCAACTGGCCGGCGACTCGGGATTCGTCGTGCCGCTGATTGCCGCCCACCTGTTCTGCTTCTACTTCGGCATCCTGGCCGACGACACGCCGCCGGTCGGGCTGGCCGCCTACGCGGCCTCGGCCATCGCCCGCAGCAATCCCATCAAGACCGGCATCCAGGGATTCGTCTACGATCTGCGGACCGCCGTTCTGCCCTTCATGTTCGTCTTCAACACCGACTTTCTGCTGATCGGCATTCGCCAGTGGTGGCACGTGGCCATCATCTTCGCCGCCGGGACCATGGCCATGCTGGCCTTTGCCGCCCTGACGCAGAACTACTTCGCGGTGCGAAATCGGGTTCACGAGTCGGCCCTGCTGGTCGTGGCCTTCGCCCTGCTGGCCCGGCCGCAGATTCTGCACGATCTTCTGGGCCGTCCGTCGCTGCTGGGCCTGCCGCTGGAAAACCGCTTTCTCTGGTACGCGGCCGGGGCGGCCCTGTTCGGCGCAATCTACCTGCTTCAGCGCCTGCGGGCCCGGGCCCGTTCTGGGCAACCGCAGCCCCTGACATAAACAAACCGCAAAAACTCTCGCCGTTCGGCGGAATTTCTTTGCGTCTCCACCGAGTTTGTGTAAAATTTCACTTTGTTTGCCGTAGGTACACGTAAGTTAATGCCCTCAGCGAGGTTGTGGGCGACACGAACATTGGAGGATGAGTTAGAATGAATGGCCGTTGTCTAGTGCAGCAGATCAGGTTGGTGGCGGTTGGGGCCGTGTTTACGGCTGCCGTGCTGGCATGTGCCGCTGTCGCCATGGCCCAGCAGGGCGGCTCTGACGACAAGGCGGCCGTGCAGGCCAAGCAGGTCGAGTTGTTGCTGAAGCGGATTCACAAACTCGAGGGCCGGCTGGACAGCCTGGAGAGCAACCAGGCCAAGCGCGAGAACAGGGTCCGCCAACTCGAGCTGCTTAAGGAGTTGCGGAAGAACGGCGGGGGCGCACATCCCATCCTGAGCACCCGTTACGGAAACATCCGCTTGAAGCTGTATGGTTCGGTGAAGACGGACGCGTCGTTCAACACGGGTCGCTCGAACAACGTCGACGTGAGTATTTTTGCGGCCAGTCCGTCCAGGACGTTCCGCGGGGACGAGGAATTCGGCCTGACCGCCCGGCAGAGTCGCCTGGGCCTGAGCATCACCGGTCCGAAGGTCAAGGACTGGGATCTCAAGGGGCGATTCGAGGTCGACTTCTGGAACGGTCCCTACGGCGAAACCAACGAGATGCGCAACAATCTGCGTCTGCGACTGGCCTACCTCGAGGTCAGCAATCCTGAGACGATGATCCGGGCCGGGCAGGATTGGGAGATCCTGTCGCCGTTGAACCCCAGCACGCTTAACTACGATATTATGGAGTTCAAAGGCAACCTCGCCTACCGCCGCCCGCAGGTGCGAATCACCCACCGGGTGCCGCTGGACAAGGAGAAGAAGAGCCAGTGGATTATCGAGGCCAGCATCAACCGCCCGCAGGGTTGGGGCGGCGGCGTGGACGAGGGGGTGGATTCGGGGCTGCCGGTCTTCGAGGGTCGCACAGCCTTGAGGTTCCCGGGCTGGACCGGTAAGCCGATCGAAGTCGGCACCTCCGGCCACTGGGGTCGCGAGGAGGTCGACACTGTGGTGCGCAACGCCGGCATGAAATACCCGACCTGGTCGGGCAACCTGGACCTCCAGGTTCCGATCACCGAGAAGCTGAGTTTCAAGGGCGAGTGTTACACCGGAAGCAATCTCGACCAGTTTTTTGGCGGGGCGAATCAGGGCGTGAACCTGTTGATCGGCGAAACGGTCGGGGCCAGCGGCGGATGGGCACAGTTGTCCTTGCAGGCCACCGGCAAGTTGACCATCAACACCGGGTTCGGCGTTGACGATCCGAACAACGCCGACCTTTCGGCCGGCATGATCTCCCGCAACCGGAACATCTACGCAAACGCCATTTACGCGATCAGCAAACAACTGAAGGTCGGCATCGAGGTCGCTCACTTGTCTACCGACTACATGCAGCTTTCCGACGGCGAACTCGTTCGCGTTCAGAGCAGCGTGTGGTTCTACTTCTAGCAGTTGCTTTTCAGTTCGACTCCGGGGCCGTCGCATCCGACCGGGAAGCGGCGGCCCCGTTCTTGTTTTGGCTGTGGATTATCGAGGAGACCGCCGGCCCTCGGAAATCCC
The DNA here is from genome assembly GCA_011682595.1 of Anaerolineaceae bacterium. The sequence goes on along the minus strand of JAACEH010000138.1, from coordinate 2,995 downwards.
GGTTTCCGAAATCCGTGGCAGGAACCGCACTGAAGGCCGGCCCCTGGCAACACCCGGGCAGCCGAGCCCTGTGCCCGGAGTGGAGCGAGAAACCGTACGGCCTTGCCGCCGAGGTGGCCAGGAAATTGCAATAGGATCCCGTGAACTTTGACCGAGTGTTTTTCCGCCCACGGGCGTTAAACCTGGGAGGAACGCGGTAGTTGTGCGAGAAGAGTAACTGTACCTGTTAGGGAGACTGACGTGATAAGAACGAAACTGAAAACTCTCGTTGCCCTGTGCATTCTGACCGCCTTTGCGGCAACGGCCCGGGGGATGATCAATCCGAGTTTCACGCTGGTCGATCTGACTCAGCAGTCGGACACCGTGCTGCTTCTTGAGTTCAAGAGCGTCGGCGACGACGGCAAAGCGGTGGCGACGGTCAAGGAGGTTCTCAAGGGCAAGTTCGACAAGAAGCAACTGACCATCGACCTGCTGGCCATGGCCGAGGCCTTCCACGCCCAGGGCCGCGAGGCCATGGGGATTATCAAGGCGGGCCAGAAGCAGGCCCTGCTTTTCATCGGTCTTTTTGAGGCCGAGGGTGCGGGCGAAGCCGGTGGCGGCGAAGGCGGCGAAGAACAGGCCAAGGGTTTTCTCCACCTGTCCGGCCGCTGGAACGCCCAGACCCAGTGGTACGTGCTCGAACGTTTCGAGGACGACGCCTGGGACATGAGCCAGAAAAACGATTTTCTGCTGGGCACCTTCGCCGGCAGCACGGACATGTCGCTGCGGGCGGTCAGGTACATACTGTCCGATGAGGACGCCAACCTGCCGGTGAACTGCGGCGTCGAGTGGGACAAGGAGATCAAGGTCGGCAAACTCCAGGGCAAGTTCCGCGATGCCCGGCCCATCGATCTCGGCGGGGCCGACAAGAAGGGTAAGGCCGACCTGTTCCTGGCCGGTGACAGCGGCGACAAGATATTCCGTTTCAACGGCAAGACCCTCGAAGATATAACGGCCAGGCTCAAGCTCTCGAGCCGCTCCAAGGCCTCGGCCTGGGCCGACTTCAACGGCGACGGGCGGCTCGACCTGGCCAGTTGGGACGGCCAGGCGCTGACCATCTACTCCCGCAAGGCCGACGGCACGTTCGAGGGCAAGCTCTGCAAGACCGGCGACGCCCTGAAGGGCGGCTGCCTGTCCCTGTCGACCCTGGGCCTGGGCGCCAAGGGCCGGCCCGCACTGCTGGCCGCCACCAAGGCCTCGCCGGTGCTGCTGGTGGTCAAGGCCGACGGCAGCGCCGAGGCCCAGCCCCTGGTGGTCAAGGATTTTCCGGGCCAGAAGCTCGGCCGGGCCGGCCGCTGCATTGTGGCCGATCTGGACAACGACGCCCTGGCCGACGTGCTGCAATTGTTCGATGGCGGCAGCCTGTTATACAAGGGCAAGGCCTCGGGCGAGTTTGCCGCTCCGGTCAGGACGCACATCTTTGGTGGCCAGGGCCGCCGGGCGTTCTGCCTGGGCGACTACGACGCCGACGGTCTGCTTGATCTCTTTGTCAGCAGCGAAGATCGCAACCGCCTGTGGCAGAACTTCGGCGGCGGAAACTTCGTCGACATGCTGAACGTCTCGGGCGAGATCAGCTACCACGCCCAGGGCGGTGGATGCAGCGTCGGCACCGGCGACTTCAACAACGACGGGCGGCAGGACATCTTCATGGCCTTCGCTACGCAGATGGCGCCGCAATTGTACTTCAACCGGGGCTTCCGCAGTTTCGGGGAGGCCTACGAGGTGAACGTAGCTCGCGGCAGCGGCGATGATCGCCTGCCGCAGGCCGGCAACGGACAGCAGACCGGCTGTCTGGGCGACTTCACCGGCGACGGGGCCCTGGATATGTTCCTGGTGCTGGCCAACGGTGAGTGCTGGCTTTTCCCGCGGAAGGTCGATGACGGCCCCGCGCTGGCGGTCGTGGCCGGTCTGCCGGTCGGCGGCCATGCCGGGCCGGTGACGGTTACGGCCTGGCGCGACAAGCGGCCGCTGGGCGCCTATGCCGTCCGCCCGGGCGACGTGGGGGCTTTCTACGGGATGACCGAGCCCGGCCCGGTGACCATCAAGTGGCGGCTGCCCGGCGGCAAGCTGCAGGAAAAAGAAGTCATTGCCGAGGACGGCCCGGTGCGCATCCTGCTGGGCGCCAAATAACCGAACCGCAATCTTCCCGGCTCGTGCTACGCCCGTACGGGCTTCGCAGAGCAGTGAGTAGAGGTCTTGCCCATGGACTTTTCCGTATTGACGTTCACGCCCGCCGGCGGCCAGCCCCTGGCGGTTGTGCCTGTTCTTGTGGGCCCCCTGCAGGCACTGATGGCCGTCCTGCCGTGATCGCCCTGGGCGGACTGATTGTCACGCTGTTCAAGCCCTCGACCGTCAAGCGGCTGCTGCTGCTTCTGTGGTCGCAGAAGTTCATCGTGCTTCCGGTCATGGTGCTGGCTGCCGTGGCTGTCTGGGGGCTTATCTCCCTCAGCGCCCTGGTCTTTCCGGCCGCGGCGGCCAATATTGACGCAGCCACCGGCGGCGCCTGGCCCATGTGGCGCGGGGGACCCCAGCGCCGCGGGGCGGTGCTCGACGCCGAGGATCCCGCCCACGGAAAGGTTGTCTGGTCGTTTTCCAAGGACGGCATCAAGGACTTCTACTGTTCGCCGGCGGTGGCCGGCAACCGCGTGTACGCCACCAGCGCCCGCTGGGAACTGTTCAAGAAAGACGGGGCCATCTACAGCCTTGACGCCGACACCGGAAAACTGGACTGGATGTTCAACTCGCAAGGCTACCGGGCCACGTTTTCCTCCCCGGCCGTTTATCACGACAGGCAAAAGGACAAGAGATACCTGGTGGTCGGCGAAGGGCTGCACCAGACCAACGACGCCAGGGTCTTCTGCCTCGACGTCGAGGCCAGTGAGAAGAAACACCAGGGCGTCATGCTCTGGTCCTATCGCACCAAGAGCCACGTCGAGTCGTCGCCCTGCATCGCCGA
>JAACEH010000356.1 GCA_011682595.1 Anaerolineaceae bacterium | reverse complement strand
GACTCTGGATGTACGGGCAGGTGTAGCTGTTGACGATGTCCGGCGACATTTGCGGCATGTCGACCATGCTCGGCAGGAACAGGTAGTCGACGCCTTTTTCCAGGCAGTCCAGCACGTGACCGTGGGCCACCTTGATCGGGTAACACGTTTCGGCGGCCACCGCCTCGAGCCCCGAGTTGATGATCGCCCGGTTGGTCTCGTCGCTCAGGACCACCTCGAAGCCCAGTTCCGAGAAGAAGGCCTGGAACAGGGGAAGCTGTTCCCAGAAGGTGGCCACCCGGGGAATGCCGACCGTGCCTCGGCACTGGCCGGTGTCGGACCGCTTCCGGTAAGCGGTGGTCAGCATACGGTTGCGCTGCTCGAACAGCCGCGGCAGATGCCGGCCGGCGCTCTGGCGCTTGGACTCGTCGTACTTGCCGCAACGGCTGCCGTAAAAGAGCTTGCCGGCCCTCGATGTCGACCACGCGAATCTCGCAGACGTTCGAGCAGGCCTTGCACTCGAAGCTCGAACACTCGTACTTCTTGTTGCGCAGGTCGAAGCCGCCGAAGCGGGTCTTCATCCGGCGGCCGCTCTGGTCGTAGGCGTCGCGGGCCAGAAGGGCCGCCCCGATGGCCCCGATCACGTCGTGGTGCGGCGGCACCGTCACCGGCTTGCCCAGGATCTTCTCGAACGCGCTCTTGACCCCGCGGTTGTAGGCCGTGCCGCCCTGGAAGAGAATGTGGTCGCCGATCCGCCGGTCCTCCACCACGCGGTTCAGGTAGTTCTGGACGATCGAGTAACACAGGGCCGAGGCGATGTCGTCGGTGGCCACGCCTTTCTGCTGGTTCTGATTGATGTCGGTCTCGATGAAAACGGTGCACCGTTCGCCCATGCAGGGCGGGTTCTCGGCCCCCAGGGCCAGGCGGTTGAAGTCGCCGTTACGCAGTGTGATGTCGAGCCGCTCGGACTGCTCCTCGATGAAGCTGCCCGTCCCCGCGGCACCTTGTTCATCGCGAAGTCCACCACCGCCCCGTTCTCGAGGCTCACGTACTTGGAGTCCTGTCCGCCGATCTCGAAAATCGTGTCCACCTCGGGGTCGATGAAGGCCGCCGCCGTGGCGTGGGCCGTGATCTCGTTCTTGACGATGTCGGCCCCCAGGAAGTCGCCCGTCAGGTAGCGGCCCGACCCGGTCGTGGCCACACCGTGGACCTCCACCCGGTCGGCCACCTCGCAGCCCACCTCCCACAGGCCCTCGGTCACCGCCACCAGCGGCCGGCCCGCGGTGTTCAGGTACCGCCGGGCCAGCACGCGGCCCTGGCGGTCGATGACCACCACGTTGGTCGAGATGCTGCCCACGTCCACGCCGACGAAGGCCTCGATTTTTTCGCCCTCGCCGAGACCGCTGCGGTCGGGCTCGATGACCAGCGGGTACTGGTCGTCGACCAGCGGCTGGTGGCACTTGTGCGGCTCGGATTGACGCGACCCGAGGTAGTCTTCCAGCGGCTTAAGGCTCTCTATGGTCCGCAGCTCGCCGCGGTCCAGCGCCGCCAGGACGGCCCCGATGGCGCCCATGGCTGCATGGTGCCGCGGAATGATCAGCGTCTCCGGGTCCAGGCCCAACAGCTCGCGAAAAGCCCTGACCATGCCCGCGTTGGCCGCCACGCCGCCCTGGAAGCTGACCACCGGCCGAATGTCCTTGCCCTTGCCGATGACGGCCTTGAAGTTCCGCGCCATGGCGAAGCACAGTCCAGCCACAATGTCGTAGTCCGGGCAACCTTCCTGCTGCAGGTGGATCATGTCGCTCTTGGCGAAGACGCTGCAGCGGCCGGCGATTCGCGGCGGGCGCTTACTCTGCAGAGCCATGGCCCCCCACTGGTTCTCGATGCTGATGCCCAGCCGCGTGGCCTGCTGGTCCAGGAAGCTGCCCGTCCCGGCGGCACACAGGGCGTTCATGGCGAAGTCGCCAATGCGCGTGCGGCCCGTGTCGCCGTCCGGCTCGACGAGGATCAGCTTGGAGTCTTCGCCGCCGATCTCGATGATCGACCGCACCTGGGGGTGGAACCGCCCGGTGGCCGTGGCCTGGGCCACAACCTCGTTGATGACCGGCACCCCGAGCAGCCGGCCGAGGGCCTTGCCGCCGGCGCCGGTTGCGGCCACGCCGGCCAGCCGGCCCGACGGCGCCTTGGCCATCAACTCGGCCAGGACCTCGCCGGCCCGGGCCAGAGGTTGGCCCTGGTTGCGGCGGTAGAGGTCTTCAACAATTCTCTGCTGATTATCGATCAGAACCGCCTTGGTCGCTACGGATCCGACATCGATGCCAATGTACATCGCGACCTCCTTCTTGTTGCACGACTTCCGGCTGCATGGTAACAACAGCAGAGGTGGTTGTCAGGACCCCCTCGCCCGAGGAGCGGCTGCCTCTGGAGAACGAACCCGGCCGCCGCCTTCCCTTCTTTTGCGCTCCGTCGCTCTTCGGCGCACCTGCCGATCTGAGCCCGGATGTTCACGGATAATGTAAGCGGAAAAGCGGCTGATGTCAAAAGGCTCTTTTGCCCCCGCAGGGGCCGCGAGGAGACTTTCCAGCCGCATGGCGGCCACGGGTGCACGTCAAGATTGTAGGTAAAGTCAAGTAGATCTGGTCAACAGGCCCGACGGGGGTGGCATGCGTCGCTGGCGACGCATGTTCCGTG
>JAACEH010000137.1 GCA_011682595.1 Anaerolineaceae bacterium | reverse complement strand
AGCGACCAGTACACCGGGACGGTTGCCGTGTTGAACAGCTCGGCGAAGCGCCGCAAGTAGAGCCGGTTCTCGGCGCTCGAGCCGAAGGCCTCGAAGGCGAACAGGTTGCAGCCGAAGGCAAATGCGTGCCCGGTCTGTTCGGCGGTGACTTCGGCGTACTGGATGGGTGAGCCGTCGCCCTGCAGGAAGCGCAAGGCCAGTTGGCCGGTGCGGTTTTTCAGCGTGTTCTCTCTCAGCCGGAAGGGTCGCAGGTACTGGTCGTTGACCGCGCTGAGCAGTTCGCGGGCCGCCACCAGGGCCCGGTTCACCTCGGCCGCCTGGCGCCCCGCGTCGCCGGCCGTGCTGGCCGCCAGGGCCACCAGGTCCCAGAGTTGGGCGCCGGTGTCGGCCCGCTTCAGAAAGGCCTCGGTCCGCGCCGTCAGGGTGTACGGTCCTTGCAGCACCTCCTTGCGCAACTGTGCCCGGGCTTCGGCGGCCCGGCGTCGCCACTGGGCCCGGTCGGCCGGATTCCCCGGGGCCGGCACATTTTCCAGCACCTCGCGCAGGGCCCGAACGTAGGCCACGGCCCCGTCGCGTGTCTGCCCGTAAGAAGGGTCCAGCGGCGGGCCCTCGGCCTTCCAGGCCCCCAGCAGCCGGTCGGCGGCGTACATGGTGTTGCGAACCTGGTTTTCAAGCAGGGCCAACAGCTCGTCGACTTCCCTCTTCTTCAGCGATCGCTTCAACCACGGACTGTCCAGCAACTCATCGGGCACCGTGGCCGAGGTCCGCAGGCGCACCGGACGGCCGTCGGGCAGGGCGAAGCGCACCGAGAAACCATGGTGGCCCGCGTTGTTCCAGACGCGAACCAGCAGCTTGTTCCAGCCCTTCTTGAGGCGAATCTTCACCTTCTCCTGGTCCGGCCGCCAAGGGCCGCTCTTGGTCTTGCCGGCACTGTGGACGCGCCGCCCGTTGAGCGTGATCCAGGCCCGGTCGTCGCTGCCGGCCAGCAGCAGCAGGTCGCGGTCGTTTTCGCTGTAAACATAGACGTGGGCCAGGGCGACGGCCGTCGGCGCGGGGCCGAGGACGCCCAGGTTGACAAAGCCGTCCGGGCGGGCCTCGACGGGCACCCACAGGTGGCCCATGGTCACGTGGCCCTCGAAGGGCAACTCCCGGGGGCCGACCAGCCGGCGCTCGGGCTCCAGGTTGCGGTACGGGCCGCAGGCCAGGAACCGCCGCACGAAGCCGCCCTCGTCGTCCGCCGCCACAGACAGCCCCACTCCGGGAGCGAGGCCGATCAACAGCCCGGCCAGCAGCGGGGCGCTCGTGCTGCGCAGCGTGCTACGCAGAGCAGTAAATATCCGAGGAATCGACGTCATCAGAAACTCCTAACTCCGGCATTGTATGAAACAGTTGCCCGGAAGCAAAGTGCCGGGCGATGCTGCTCTACATCGGCGGCGCGTTATGGCCTACTGGTCGCCCGGCCGTCGGTTGGTGCTTCCGCCACCCGTTGTTGCTGACTCAAGCAGCGTTCCTGTCCATCGGCCCCCCGTCTTGCGTAAACCGGCTGAAAGCGATAGCATGGACATGGGTTAAGGGCAAGTTCCCAGCAACCGAGTCCACCCCGCGCCTTGTTCCAGGTCCGGCGCATGGAGGAGCCGCCAGAGGGCCTTGCGGAACGCTGTCACGACCCATCCCTGCTGCTGGACGTAATCCGCAGGTGGGGCGCCACGGCTGCCCCGTGGATGGCGCCAAGCGGGCTCACTTCCATATTCATGTCTTTGGCCAAGGTCTCGATCTGTTGATAGAGGTCCGGGAGCCACATTCCGTGCGGACGGCATGAGCAATGGCCATAGTAAAGAGTGCGTTCGCCTGCCGGCAGATCGGATGGGGACGACTACAATTTCGTTTGGTAAGTGATTTCTTCTCTTAACGTTGCGTTTTCTCATCACGATACGAGGAAACAGTCCTGACATCTTCTATCCGCCCCCGCTTCATGGAAACCACCCGCGTGGCTATATCAAAAGCCTCGTCATGATCATGCGTTACGTATAGTAAGGTAACCCCCAGTGTTTTCTGAAGTCGAAGAATCTCTTTCCGCAGCCGCACATTCAATTCCAAGTCGAGGCTGGAAAGCGGTTCGTCCATCAAAAGCACGTTGGGTTCAAGGACCAGCGCCCTTGCCAAGGCCACGCGCTGTTGCTGGCCCCCTGACAATTCAGCGGGCTTCCTGTCCGCGTAGTCTGCCATGCCCACGAGGTTCAGTATTGTCCGGATTCGCTCTTCCCTTTCACTTTTCTGTACGCCTTTGGCCTTCAGCCCGAACTCGATATTCCCTTTCACGCTAAGATGAGGCCAGAGGGCAAGATCCTGAAACACCATGCCCAGGTTACGCTGCTCCGGCGGCTTGATAATGCGGCCGTTCTTCGATACCAACTCGCCGCCTATGGAAATGCTGCCGGTATCCGGTGCGATGAAACCCGCGATCAGCCTGAGGATCGTCGTTTTGCCGCAGCCGGACGGGCCAAGGATAACGATACGCTCTCCTTCTGCAATTTCCAGCGAGACGTTGCCCAGCGCCTCTGCTCCATTGTAGATTTTGGAGATGGAATCCATGTTGACGATCTTCATCTGATTGCCTTCCTTGCGACGAGTCCAGGTATCAGCCACAAGATTCCTGCCGGCAGTAACGTGGCGGTTATCATGACCATGCAAAGGGCTGCTATAAGTTGCGGAGATCCGTTGGCCATGAGGGTGAAGATGCGCACCGGCAGGGTCTCATGCCCGGCTGGATAAACCAGCATGGTGATTCCGGTGTCCCGCAATGAAAAAATATAACCAACTATCCAACCGGCAAACAGGCCGCGCCGGGCCAGCGGCACGACGATAAACGCCATCCTGCGAAACCACCCCGCTCCTGCAACCCGGGCTGCTTCTTCCATCGAAGGGGGAATTTGTGCAAATTGGGTAAGGGATATTCGACTTGTCAGCGCCGTGTACTTGGCAAGATAGCCGAGGATGATGATCAGCGGCGTACCATAGATAAAGTTCGTCCATGGTGTATTCCACAGGCTGATAAGGCCGATGCCGATCACCGTGCTTGGAAGAGCAAAAAGAAGGATCGTCAATGAATCCACGGAACGCCAGCACCTGAAGGCTTTTGTTTGTATCAGGTAGCCCGAGAAGAAACCCAGAAAGGTCAGGAGGGTAGCCCCGAAGGCGGCATACACGAGACTTCGCAGCAGACTGCCTCCGGCCCTGTTCAACGCCTCGACGTAAGCGTCTATGCCGGCCGACTGAACGATAAGGACAATTATCGGCACAATCACCATTACAAATCCGAGTATCGCCACGATCCCAAGCAACCATTTGCGATAAACCCCAAGTTCGATCACAGGTAAGCGCTTGGCCTCTGGAGATGGTCGCAGTTGATATGTCCTTTCGCGCAGGAAGACGGCCTCCGCCAGAAGAAGTATCAGCGTGACGGCGGCAAGCGGGATGGCGGCGGCCGTGGCGGCCTTGAAGTTGTAAAAAGCGGAAAACTGGGTGAAGCTTTCCACGGGGAAGACATCATATCGCAGGAAATTCGGCACACTGAATTCCCCGAAGCTGAGCAGGAAGACCAGCATGCCAGAAAGCAGAACACCGGGAAGAATGAGGGGAATCGTGACCCTCTTCATGACTCCGCGCCACCCCGAAACCAGCCTGCCGGCCTCTTCCAGCCCGGGGTTGATCGTCCGCAAAAAGATCATTGTCAGGAGCATCGGTATCGGCAGGAAGATCGAGAACAGGACGGCAACACAGCCCGGGAGGCCAAAGAGAAAGCGGGCCGTCGCCCGTATCGCGGACGCGCCAAGCAGGTGCGCCAGAAGTCCTTCACTGCCCAGAAGATCAAACCACGAGACCGCGATTATGTACGGGGGAATGAGCAGGGGAACGACAAAGAGGACTGCGAAGAACCTGCGAAAGGGCAAGTCAGTTTTCCCAAGGAGCATTCCCAGGGGCATCCCGACCGCGACCGCAAGTGCGGTGACCAGGGAAGACAGGGCCATGCTGTGCCCCATAAGGGTCCACTCGTGCGCGGAGGTCAGCAGGCCCCCATAGGACGTCAGGCTGAAATGGCCGCCCACGATTACGCTCTTGATCAGCATGGTCAGAACGGGCAACATGCCGATCGCAAGAAGCAGGACGACGATGAATACGAGGAATACTCGCCTGGCCATTTAAAGCCCCATCCACGCTTTCAAAAAAGGCTGAATTTCGACCATTTTTCTGGCAACTTCGGCGTAGTTCACCCGCATGACTTTGATGTCCTTGATGGGTTTCAACTCGGGCGGCGTTTGAACGCCCGGATGCAGAGGAATCTGGGCGCAGTCGGCAAAGGCCAGCTTTCGTTCGGTTTCCCTGGAAAGCAGATAATCGATGAGTCTTCTAGCCGCCTTCGGGTGGGGGCCGCCCTTGATGAGCACGGCCGCGTTGGGCACGATGAAACACCCTATGCCGTTTCCCCCCTGGTCGGGATAAACCATGGTGACGGGTTTCCCTTGTCTCATGCGATTGACGGCATCGTCGCTGTCCACCAGGCTGAAGTCATACTGTCCCGCGGCGACGAAGTCCGCGCTTTCGCCGTTGTTTGTCGAGATTGCCACACGGTTACGCTTCATCGCCGCCATGAACCCTCTTGCCTGCTCATCGCCCCAGATCGTGAACAGTGCGGCCATCTCGGCGGTTGTAGTCCCAAAGAGAGGATTGGCGATAACCGATTTACCTTTCCATCGGGGAGTCGTATAAGCCAGGATGGTCTTGGGGCTATCCTCCACGCTCTTGTTCACGACGAGAACCCTCGCCCTGGCGGAAAAACCGGTCCAGTATCCCCCGGGGCCCTTGAACACAGCCGGTATATTCTTCGCGTTCGGAGATACATAGGAAGCCGAAATGACCTTTTGTTTGAGGATCTCGGCCCGGATCGGCTCATTGGCCCAGTACACGTCGGCCTGGGGATTATCCTTCTCGGCAATGAGGCGGTTCATGGACCCCGTGCTCTTGGCCTCTTCGGTATCATAGAGCGCCTTTACCTTGATACCGCTCTCTTTCTCGAAATCCCTCAGTATGGGTTCCGAAAAGATCTGGTCCTCGGAGACATACACCACCACAACCGGGGTATTATCTGACGTTTTCGCATAATACCAGATGAACACGCCCGCGATTACGACACATATCGTTACCAATAAGTAAACCGGCTTTTTCACGGTGGGCCTCCCGGTCGCAATTCCTCAACATTCTCATTTGGCCACAGACTTATCGTCCCCGCAATAAGCGCTATGCCCATGACGAATATGGCAGTAATAAATACATAGTCTCGCCCTGTTGTAAACCACAAGAGCTCACCCCCCACACCCACTAACAACCCGAACACCGAGGTCCAGGTAAACGGCCTCGATTCTATCGTTTCTCGACGGCCTGACAAGAAGCTTTTGATCGCTCGCCGAGATGGGGGTGCACGTCACGCTTGCAGGTAACTTTCAGGCGGCCAGGTGGCTGGGGTGGCTTGGGTGGCTGGGGTGGGTTGGGTGGCTTGGGTGGCCGGGTGCCGTGGCTACGGTGTGTGTAGCCACGTTCGCCGGTTCGCCCTCTCGTGGTCACAGACACCGTGACCACGGCAC
>JAACEH010000136.1 GCA_011682595.1 Anaerolineaceae bacterium | reverse complement strand
CGGCCGTCCTGCTCATCCTGCTCAGGATTGTTCGGCGTCGGCTCGCTGTTTGCGGCGCTCGGAGATCCACAGGATCAGGACACCGATTTCATAGAGCAGCCACATGGGCAGGGCCAGGGCCACCTGGCTGAACACGTCGGGCGGCGTCACCAGGGCGGCCAGGGCCACCAGGCCCAGCAACACGTGCCGGCGATAGTGGCGAAACGTTCCGACGTCGGCCAGCCCGATCTTGCCCAGGAAGAGCACAACCAGCGGCAACTGGAACATGACCCCGAAGACCAGCGTCAGCAACAGGACGAAGTTGACGTAGCCGCCCAGCAGGGTGTCCGGGTTGATGGTCGCCCCTTGGCCGGCCGTTCGAGCGATAAACGCATTGTATTCGGCCGCAAAGCCGTAAAGGAAGCTGACCGTCATCGGGTAAACGAGAAAATAGAAGAAGGCCGCCCCGGACAGAAACAGCACCACGCTGAAGCCGCCGAAACTGCGGACGTAGCGCCGCTCTTTGGGGTACAGCCCGCCGGAGATGAAAGACCAGATGTGATAGATCGACCAGGGCGAGGTCGCAATGCAACCGACGATCAGCGAGGTGAACATCATGGTGATGAAGACGTCGTATGGGTTGGCCATGTTGAAGGCCCGCTCGACCGGCTTGACCGGCAGGAAGGTCGGGAAACGCGGATTGAGGATGGCGTACAGCAGGTGGTTCCTGAAGAACACATAGCAGACGACGAAGCCGACCAGCGGCCCGGCCAGGGCCAGGAGCACCCGGCGGCGCAGGTCCTCCAGGTGTTCGCCCAGACTCATTTTTCTTTCGTCGGGTTCCGCCAACGGGTCTCTCCTGTGGCAGCCGCTGAGACGTCCTTATTATTGCCGCCGGCGGCCGCTCTGCCAAGACCGTTGTCGGGCGGCCGGTGAAAAGAAAACAGCCGGTTTCGCTCGTGTCGCGAAACCGGCCGTGTAAGATTGTGCCCCAAGTTTCAGGCCGACGCCGGACGTCGCCGCCGCCGCACGGCGCCGCTAGTGGGTGTCTCGCTCGTATTCGCGGCCATCCTGAGTGCGATCCTCGCGCCCTTGCTGTTCGTCCTCGCGTCCGCGATCCGGGGGCGTGGTGTCGCCGCCGCCGCCGCCGGAACTGCGATTCTTGGCCTCGGCCAGGCGCGTCGTGATGTCCTTGTAGGCCGACCGAGCGGCGGCAATCCCTTCGGCGATGCCGGGATATGTCGGATCGATCTTCCGGGCCCGTTTGAAGTACTTGACCGCGGTCTTGATGTTGTCCACCTTGTTGCCGGCCGTCTTGATGGCCGCCAGGCCGGCCTTGCACAGCAACTCGCAGGCCTGCCTCTTGTACTTGTCACCGTACTCCCGCAACAGCGTCAGCCGCGTATCGTCGTCGTTGATCGACCTGGCCAGCTTCTCGATGTCGGCCATGGCCTTCTTGAAGATGGCCGAGGCGCCGTCGTACTGGCGAATCGCCATGGATTTCTTGACGCCCTTGGTTTGCCCGGCCAGTGTCTTGGCGGCCAACTCGGCCAGCTTGTCGGCCTTGGCGACCTTTTTCTTGATCGCCGCCAGACGCTTGGCCTGAGGCCCGCTCAGGACCGTCGTCAGATCGACCTCTCTCGAAGGGGAGGCCGCGTTGGGATCATCGGCCTCCTTCTTGTCGTCTTTCTTCTGGTCGTCACCCCAGTCGATGCCCAGGTACTTGTCGACCTTTTTCTTGTTCTGCTTGGTCTCCCCACCAGGGTCGTTCTCCTCGGCTATCGCCCGGCCGGCCAACACCAGAGGCAACAGAAAGCCCAGACCGACCGCGGTGGCCATCGATAACTTGCCAAACATGGGCTATCCTCCAAAATGGCTTCTCACCGGACGCGGGCGCCACGGTCTGACCAAAGGTCAGGCCGTGATCATCTGCCGAACGTTCGTCATGGCCTGGCTGCGCCAGACCATGGCACCCTGTTAAACGCCTCTGGACCTAAACGCCTCTGGACCAATAATATTTTATCGAATCTTTGGCGCCCACGGAAACATAAAAATCGTATCAAATAACGGACGCCGGGGGCCTGCGGCCGCCAATTCCAGCTTGCCTCTGGCAAACGGGGACCGAGCCGATACAATACTATCGGAAGGGAGTTCGAGCAAAAGTGACAATCCTGAGCGACAAGTGGCCTGTCTTGGCGGCACTGGCGGCATGGGCCTGCTCGGTCGCCGCCATCCTGGTCGGGCCATCCCCCTGCCGGGCCGATGAGGTGGACGGCCCTCTGCGGCGGAGAAGGTCCAGCAACAGCGGATCGAACTCATCCAGCGCATGACGCCGACGGTGATCAGCGTCTTTCGGGTCAACGATCGCACCAAACAGTTGTCTCCCGGCACGGGAAGCGGCGTCATCATCAGCAGCGACGGCTACGCCCTGACCAATTTCCACGTTACCCGCAAGACCCCCAACCTGCGCGTCGGCCGCCCCGGAGGAAAAGTCCTGGAGGCCCGACTCTGCGGACTCGATCGCACCGGCGACATCGCACTGATCAAGATCGACAGCGACGAGCCCCTGCCCTTCGCTCCGCTGGGCTCCAGCGACGCCCTGCAGGTCGGCCAGTGGGTCATCGCCATGGGCAACCCCTTCATGCTGGCCACCGACTTCCGACCCACGGTCAGCCTGGGTGTGGTGAGCGGGCTGCAGCGCTACCTGCCCGGCGGCGGGCTGCTGCGGCAGAACCTCATCTACGCCGACGCCATTCAGATCGACGCGGCCCTGAACCCCGGCAACTCCGGCGGGCCGCTGTTTAACATGCAAGGCCAACTGGTGGGCATCAACGGTCGCATCGCCGCCCGGCGAGTCAGGGGAATGTCCTGGCGGCGCATCAACGCCGGCATCGGTTTCGCCGTGCCCATCGATTCGATCAAGATGTTCCTCGACGACTTGAAGGCCGGCCATGAGGTGGACCGCGGTTACCTCGGCGTTTACGAGACCGATCTGAAGGACGGTGGCCTGATGATCAAGTCGATTCGCGACGAATCTCCAGCCGAGATTTTCGGCCTCAAAGAGGGGGACGTCCTGCTGCAGTTGGACGGCCGGCGGATTCAAGGGCCCGGACAACTGAGGAACTTCGTGCAGACCCGGCCCGCCGGAAGACGGGTCAAGATCAGCCTGCGCCGTGACGGGAAAGTGATGACCAGGACAGTTCAACTCGGCGGCATCCAGTCCGTGGCGGCCCTGCGGATAGCCGAGCGGGCCGCCGGGACGTCGCCGCCGAAAGCCAACGACGACCAGGACGAAGGCGCCGACAAGGACCGCGACGACGGTGACCAAGATCAGGGCGAACCCGAAAAGGATGAACCCGATCAGGATGACACCGAAAAGCAGTCGCCCGAGCAGCAGGACGAACCGCAAGAAAACCAGGAGCCCGACCAGTAATTAACTTCGGCCCGGTTGCCCCATGACCGCGCTCTTGATGCAGGATGCCCATGAGAAAGAGAATCGTTCCCATCACGACCCTGGCCCTTGTGCTCGTCTGGCTGGCGACATGGCCCCTGGCGGCGGCAAGCGAGGGCGTCAGCCACCCGTTCACCGAGATTTACGCCCGGGTCGGCCCGGCTGCGGTCCGCATTTTCGACGGCTCGCGGCACGCCAGCGGCCTGATCGTCTCGGCCGACGGCCTGGTGGTCACCGACCTCGGCATCATCAGCCGGAACGAGCACCTGCTGTACCTGCCCGACCAGCCGCAGACAAGAGCCCGCGTGCTGGTCCGCGACAAGAAGATCGGGCTGGCCATTCTGCAGATCATCACCGACCCGGCGCCGGAGGAAACTCCCGGCGACGTTATCACCAAGGCCGGCCCCGAGAAACAGAAGAAGACCCCGCCGCCGCCCCGCCCTTCGCCCGAGCGCACCTGGCCTGCGGTTACCCTGGGCTCGAGCAAGGACCTTGCCCCCGGGGACTGGGTGGCCTCGGTCGCCTACCCGATCGGTTCGGACATGAAGCGCCTCAGCTCGGCCAGCGTCAGTGCCGGGGTCCTGGCCGGCCGGGGCAAGGTGCGCACCGGGCTCCGCTACACCGGCGATCTGCTGCTGACCGATGCCACCGTGAACGCCGGCAGCGAAGGCGGCGCCCTGGCCGACAGCCGCGGACGGGTGGTGGGCATTCTCACCAAGCCGCAACGTCACGGCGAGACCGAGACCGCGTTGAATCTCGCCCTGCCGGTGGAGTTGCTGCCGGCGTTGTTGAAACGGGCCCGGGAGAATCCTGATCCGCCGATCAGGGAACTCGCCGAACGAGCCTTCCTGGGCGTCGTTCGCGACGACATGGCCGACGCCTGCCGCATCCTGGCCGTCGCCCCGGACAGCGCCGCCGAAAGGGCCGGCCTGCGGGCCGGCGACGTCATCATCAAGGCCGACGAGCAGAAAATCGAATCGTTCGCCGACCTGGTCGATTTCCTGGAGGACAAGCGGCCCGGAGACCTCGTCAATCTGAAGATCAGGCGGGCCGGCAAGGGGAATAAGAACAGGGAAATCCAGGTCGAGGTCACCCTGGGCAAGCGGCCGGATTAGCGGGAGGAGTGTAGTGGCTGCTTGCAGCCACGCGGTCTATTCTCACAATCGGCGGCTGCGCTTCAGCCGCCCTACTGCCTGGTTCGGGTAGCGACTGGATTTTGCGGTCGGTGTCGTGTAGTCTGAAAGGGAAATGGAAAGAGGGTGAACTGGAACCGTTAGTGATGGTTTACTCGGGTGACCGGAAAGGAGCGGCGGAAATGGATGTCATGGAAGCAATCAGGCAGAGGCGCAGCGTTCGGGTTTACGAGGATCGCCCGGTGGAGGACGAAAAGTTGCAGGCGGTTCTGGAGGCCGGGCGTCTGGCCCCGAGCGGCAACAACCGGCAGGAGTGGATTTTCGTGGTGGTCCGCGATGCGGCCCGGCGGGAGAAGTTGGTCGAGGCCTGCTGCAACCAGAGCTTCGTGGCCACTGCTCCGGTGGTGCTGGTGATCTGCACGACCGATGCCAAGCGGACGATGCGCAGCGGCCTGCGCGGCGGGGCGGTCGACACGTCAATCGCGGTGGACCACATGACACTGGCGGCGGTGGCTCTGGGACTGGGCGCCTGCTGGATCGGAGCGTTCGAGGCCGACAAGGTTGGCCGCGTCGTCGGCCTGCCCGAAGGAGTCGTGGCGGCGCACGTTCTTCCGCTGGGCTATCCCGGCGAATCGCCGCAGGCCCGCCCGAGGAAGCCGCTGGAGGAGGTGGTTCGCTACGACAGTTTCTGCTGATGGCGCCGCTTCTGAGCCACTGTTACTTTACCTTTCTGCCGGCAGAATGACACTACGGTGTCAGTGCGGGCCGGCCTGATGCGACATTCATGTGGACGGCCGGCGCTTGTGGGTTAGACTGCTGTGGGTCGGCTGTAGTTGGGTGGCGACCGGCGAGCCATGTAAGCGGGGGGGGACTCCGAGTTGGGGCGGCGTCGCCCCCTTCCTCTTTTCAACTTACTCCAGGAACAACTTACCTGCAGGACCAATTCCAGCCCCTGGACGGTCTGCGTGCCGGGCGCGGCCAGAAAAAGCTTGTGGCGGGGCGTGTCCGGCGCTAACATGAAATATATAGCACTTCGGAATCTGCAGTGGTGGGGGTATGCACCGATAGCGTGGAACCGGGAGATCATCCAGCGCTGATGGCGGATTCGCGGTCATCCTCCGAGGAAAAACAGTCCGGCAGTCCGCCGTCGACGGTGCGCACGTGGCTTCTGTGTGTGGCGGTGGCCGAAGCCATTCTGGTGGTCATCTACTGCATCTGTACGGTACGGCTGCTGATCAAGAACAGCAGCTCCGCCCCGACGGTCAGCGAACAGGTTGTCGATCAGTTCCTTCCCACCCTGGTTGGCAGCTCGGCCTGGATTCTGGCCGGGTACCTGATCATCGGCCTGTTTCTGGGAAGTTTCTGCTGGCTGATGCTGTGGTCCTGGAGTTCGGTTTTCCGCCGGCGGGTCACGGTGCCCCTGGCGGGCCGTGGGACGATACTGATAGTGCTGGCCATTCTCTTTTACAAGACCGTCTCCAGCGCCGTCTACAGCCCTCGGATTCTGGAGAATGTTTGCCGGACGGACTTCGGCATCTGGCTGATCGGCTGGACGGGCGATGTGGTTCCTCCCTGGTTGCTCACAGCCGTGCGGGCCCTGTTCCTGTCTGCAATCTGCGTGCTGGTGGTTGGCGGCGTCATCCGCTCGTTCAGTCGCATGGAGCGTCGCGTGCGGCAGACGGTCGTGGCCCTGGCGGCGGTGCTGCCGATCCTGGTTGGCGGCCTGGGACTGGTGCGTGTGCTGGAGCAGTTGCCGGCCGAGCCGCGCGACGACGGGCGTCCGAACATTCTGATCCTGGCCTCCGACGGCCTGAGGCCCGATCATCTCGGCCTGTACGGCTACGATAAGCCGACCAGCGTGAACATCGACCGCCTGGGGGCCACGGCGGTTCGCTTCGAGAACTACTATGTGCCGCAGGCCCGGACGCTGCCGAGTTGGACGAGCATGATGACCGGCACCTACCCTCACACGCACGGACTGCGTTACACGTGGCCGCGCGATTCGCAGATCAAGTTGGGCCTGCCGACGCTGGCCGGCGAGTTGAAGAAGAAGGGTTACAAATCCTACGTGTTGAGCGATTGGGCGGGGGGCGATTTCGGCAAGGTCGATTACGGGTTTGACGTGACGGAGGTGGGGCCGGAGGCCTGGAGCATCAACACCTGGATCTCCCAGGAGACCTGCCGCGGGCATCCGCTGCTGGTGGCCTTCGCCGACAACCCGATCGGGCACAAGATGTATCCGACCATAAAGGGTCCGCTGGTGAATCCCAATCCGGGGGCACTGACCCGCACGGCGGTGCGGCACCTGGAGGAATCGGCTCACCGCCGGCAGCCGTTTTTCATGATCGTCTTCTACAGCGAGACGCACCTGCCCTTTTCGACGCGCTACCCGTACTACCGGATGTTCGCCCGGGACGGTTACACGGGGCATCACAAGCTGAGTGTTAATATCCCCAGCTACGAGGCGATAGCCAGCGGAGGGTTGGAGGCCGAGAACTATTTTGATCCGCAACAGGCCCGGGCTCTCTACGACGGAGCGATCCGCTGCTTCGACGACCAGGTGGGCGAAATCCTCGGCTCGCTCAAGGAACTGAACCTGTGGAACGATACGACGGTGATCATCACCAGCGATCACGGCGAGGACCTGTTCGAGACGGAATACTCCTGGGGCCACGGCCGTTTTCTGTTCGGCGACGATTACGACAGTCGCATACCGCTGATCATTTCCGACCCCCAGCTGCGGGACAAGGAACGGTCGATCAAGGAACTGGCCGGCACGGTGGACTTCATGCCCACGGTTCTGCAGCGGGTGGGCCAGGCGGTGCCCGAGGAGTGTGAGGGCAAGTCGCTGCTCGACCTGATCCGCGGGCAGAGAGAAGAGCGTCCGGGGATGATCTTCGCCGAAAGCGGCGTACTGCTTGGCGGCGAGAAGCAACTGGAGGGAGACGATTACCTGCGCTATCCCCCGCTGTCGCAGACACTGGAGGTAACGGAGTTGGATAACGGACAGGTCGGCATCAAGCGCCAGTACCTGGACGTGATGGTTACCGCGCGGCAGCGGATGGTCCGGACGCCGCAGTGGAAGCTGCTTTACCTGCCGCTGACCGACGGGGCGCGATACGAACTATATGACCTTGAGCGCGATCCCGAATGCAGCAAGGATGTGAAAGAGGCACACCCGGAGGTGTTCGAGCGATTGAAGTCGCGTCTCTGGGAATGGATGGAGCAGGACCCGCTTCGCGAGCGGCGCGGCGAACACATGGTCAGGAAGCGTTCACCGTCAAGCGCCATAGAGTGAACGACCACCTCCATCCCAGGCCCATCCCAGGCCCATCCCAGGCC
>JAACEH010000135.1 GCA_011682595.1 Anaerolineaceae bacterium | reverse complement strand
GTGGTGGCCCGCTACAAGATGACCCAGGGCCTGAACGTCCTGACGCCCATGGGCTGGGACGCCTTCGGGCTGCCGGCCGAGAATGCCGCCATCAAGCAGAAGGCCGATCCCGCCGAGTGGACCCGCCGGAACATCGCCCGCATGAAAGAGCAGTTTCGCCGCTGGGGCGTCGGCTACGACTGGTCGCGCGAGGTGGCCACCTGCGATCCCGACTACTACAAGTGGACGCAGTGGATCTTCACGGTCCTCTACAAGCGCGGGCTGGCCTACCGCAAGAAAGCCCCCATCAACTGGTGCCCGCAATGCTCGACGGCCCTGGCCAACGAGGAGGTCGTCGCCGGGGGCTGCGAGCGCTGCGGCACAGCGGTCGAGCAACGCGACCTCCAGCAATGGTTCTTTAAGATCACCGAGTACGCCCAGCGGCTGCTCGACGATCTGGACCTCCTGGAGGGCTGGCCCGAGACGGTGCGGACCATGCAGGCCAACTGGATCGGCCGCAGCGAAGGGGCCCGGATCGATTTTAAGATTTCCCACACCGGCCAGCCGCTGCCGTGCTTCACGACGCGGCCCGACACGCTGTGGGGTGTGACCTTCATGAGCCTGGCCCCCGAGCACCCGGTGATCCCGGAACTTGTCGCCGGCACCGAACACCAGGAGGAGGTGATGGCCTTCGTCGAGCGCATGGGCCGCCGCAGCGCCGCCGAGCGGTCCTCGGAGACGGCCGAAAAAGAGGGCCTCTTCACCGGTCGCTACGTCACCAACCCCGTCAACGGCGAAGAGGTCCCCCTGTGGGTGGCCAACTACGCCCTCATGGAGTACGGCACCGGGGCCGTGATGGCCGTCCCCGCCCACGACCAGCGGGACTTCGAATTCGCCAAAAAGTACAAGCTGCCGATCAAGGTGGTCATTCAGCCCAAGGGCCGCCCTTCGACAGGGCTCAGGACAGGCAAGACGACACTGACCGCCGACGAACTGAGCGAAGCCTACGTCGCCTCCGGCGAGATGGTCAACTCAGCCGACCTGTCGGGCACGCCCTCGCCGGGCGGCATCCCGGCGGTGATCGAGTACCTCCAGGCCCACGACATGGGCGCGGGAACCGTGAACTACCGTATTCGCGACTGGCTGATCTCCCGCCAGCGGTACTGGGGGGCCCCGATCCCGATTGTTTATTGCGACTGCTGCGGCGAGCAGGTGGTGCCGGACGATCGGTTACCCGTCGAGTTGCCGGCGACCGAGAAGGTGGACTTTCAGCCCAAGGGCACCAGTCCCCTGGCAGCCGTCGAGGATTGGGTCAACACGAAGTGCCCCAATTGCGGCGGCCCGGCCCGGCGCGAGACCGACACCCTGGCCCAGTGGCTTTGCTCGTGCTGGTATTTCCTGAGGTTCGCCTCGCCGGGCGACCAGGGCAACAGCGCAGCCTTCCGCCGCCAGGACATCGAGGCCTGGATGCCGGTCGACCAGTACATTGGCGGCATCGAGCACGCCGTGCTGCACCTGCTCTACACGCGGTTCATCGTCAAGGTGCTCCTGGACGCGGGCCACCTGGGCCAGGCCTGCCGCGAGCCGTTCAAGGCCCTGTTTACCCAGGGCATGATCTGCAAGAAAAGTTCAACGAGCGGCAAGCTCGAGAAAATGTCCAAGTCCAAGGGCAACGTGGTCGCCCCCGACGAGCTGATCGCCAGGTACGGCGCCGACACGCAGCGCCTGTACACCCTGTTCATCGGCCCGCCGCAAAAGGACGCCGAGTGGAACGATTCGGCCGTGGCCGGCGCCAACCGGTTTCTGAAGCGCCTCTGGTCGCAGATCGACGACAATCTCAGGGCGACCGCCGGCGCCAAGCCCTACACCGGCGACGGCAGCGACCTGTCGGACGAAGGTAAACAGCTATGGCGAAAGACGCATCAGACGATTCGCAAGGTGACCGCCGACATCGAGCACTCCTGGCAGTTCAACACCGCCATTGCCGCGGTCATGGAGTTGTCGAACCTGTTCGGCGATGTGACAGCCAGGTTGGCCGTCCATGCGCGGGGCGCAGCCGTCATGCGGCTGGCCCTGGAGTCGATGGTCCGCTTGCTGGGCCCGATGGTGCCGCACATTGCCGAGGAGTTGTGGCGGATGATGGGGCACCAGGGCGGAATTATTTCTGCCGGCTGGCCGTCGTATGATGAGGCGGCCTGCCGCGAGGACGAGATCGAGTTGGCTGTCCAGGTCAACGGCAAGGTGCGCGGCCACGTGACTGTCGCGGCGGGCACCGACCAGGCGACGATCGAGAAGTTGGCCTTGGCAGACGAGAAGGTGCAAAGAAGCATCGGCGGCGCAACTGTCCGCAAGGTAATCATCGTCCCCAACCGCCTGGTCAACATCGTCGCCAAGTAGGGGCGGGATTGCCCTGCACATTCAATCATCAAACTGGAACGGTTGCGGTTCGGGCAGGAGGTAGCGCCTGAGGCCCACGTTGCAGAGCAGGCCCAGGGCCAGGTAGCTGGAGACCAGCGAGCTGCCGCCGCTGCTCATCAGGGGCAGCGGGATGCCCGTGATCGGCGTCAGACCCACGGCGATGGCCATGTTCAGAAACGCCTGGGCGCTCAACAGGGCCACCACGCCGATGGCCAGCAACTTGCCGTAAGGTTCGTTGGTCGACAGGCCGACATCGACGCCGAAGATGACGATCAGCATATAGAGGCCCAGGACGATCAGTGCCCCGACCAGGCCCCACTCCTCGGCGATGACGGCGAAGATGAAATCGTTGCGGGCCTCGGCCAGGAAGCCGTGGCGGGTCTGGCTGCCCTTGGCGAGTCCGGTCCCGGTGACGCCGCCGGAGCCGACGGCCACCTTGGCCTGCCAGGCATGGTAGCCCGGGCCCATCAGCCACTTCTCGACGAACCGCGACACGCGTCGGTAACGAGCGCCGACCGACTCGCCATCGCTGCCGTAGAGTTCGTGCCTGTACGGATCGTCGTAGTAGCCCTTGCTCCGCAACTTGTCCGAGCCGAACAGCCACGACACATTGCGGCCGGTCCACCACTTGGCATAGTCGGCGGCCAGGAACAGCCGCGTGAGAGTTGACCCTCGCAGCCGGCGAACCATCTGCTGCTTCTCCTGGTCGGTAAGTTCGCGGTCCTCGGCCGACGCGTCCTGTCGCTTGACGTGGAAGTCCTCGATCGGTCCGGCCACCAGCCAGGCCTCGAGCCGCCGTTGCTGGTAGGTGTCGAACTTCAGGTAGCCCACCGGAACCAGCAGCAGAACTACTGCGGCGATGGTAGCCATGTGGCTCGCCCGGGCCCCGGCCGCCAGGAGCATCAGCACCAGTACGGGCATGAACATCATGGCCGTCCCCAGGTCGGGCTGGACGACGATCAGGGCCGTGGGCGCCAGGGCCATCAGGAAAGGCACGACCAGGCCGCCCAGGCGGCG
This sequence comes from Anaerolineaceae bacterium, assembly GCA_011682595.1. Next base: position 3,899 of record JAACEH010000135.1, on the reverse strand, counting down.
GTAGTTCTTGCGGTAGCTGAGGTAGCGGGCCAGGGCCATGATGAAGGCGATCTTGGTCAGCTCCGAGGGCTGGACGCTGACATTGAGGCCGGGAATGGGAACCTGGAACCAACTGTAGGCCCCGTTGCGGGCCGCGATCAGGCCGGGCAGGCCGCCGAAGTGGCGGGCCACCAGCAGGACGACCAGCGGCACGAGCGACAGGCCGTAAACCAGGTAGCTGAAGCGGGCCAGTCGCAGGTAGCTCGGCGCCAGGGTTGCCGCCAGGACCACCAGGGCGGCGACCAGGAAGAGCACCTGCATGACCACGGCTGTACTGTCGCCGGCCTGGTCGGCCGAGCGGGGCAGGGTGGCGCTGTAGATGCCCAGCAGGCCGATGCCGGTCAGCAGCAGGGCCGCCGCCAGGACGATCCAGGGGAAGTTGTAGGGCCAGTTCTTGGGCACGGTCCATCCAGGGCCTGTGGCGGTTCGGCCTCTTTCGCTCTTTCGGTGTTGGAGCCCGAGGCTCACGAAAAGCTCTGGCTCCGGTCGATGGTGACCAGTATAATCCAAAACCAATTCATGGGCGAAAGTGAAAATCGTCTGACTCCGGAGAACTCTCATGTTTCGACCGACACTGGCCACCCTCATCGCGCTGCTGGCCTCGGCGATTATCGTCGCCGGCGGATGCACCCGGGCCGAGAATATCATCCAGAGGACGGACGCTCTGCCGCAAGACATTCAGCCGGTCATCCGCGACGCCATCTGGGCTCACGGCAGCCCGTATGTCTGGGCCGAAAAGAAGAACCTGGTCATGGAAACCCGCTGGTCGGATTATCGCCACGGGCTGGAGCCCATCGAGAACCGCAAGGTCTATTGCATCGACCTGACCAGTCGCCGCATGAGAATCGACGACCTTACCACCCAGACCACGGCCATGTACGACGGCACGACCTGGCGGGTCTTCTTCCGCGGGCGGGAGATGAAGAAGCCCAGCCGAATGAGCCGCGAGGCGGTCGGCTATCTTTTCATGTTCGAGCGGGCCGCCGGGGAGATGCGGATCATTCGCACCTTTTTCTGCCTGCCCTACTGCCTGCTCGACGACGGCGTGAAACTCAAAGGCCTCGGCCAGGTCCGCACACCCTCGGGCAGCAACAAGTGGAACGTCGTCCGCGTCAAGTTCGATCTGAACACCACGGGCTACCTGCCGGATGACAAGCTGTACGTCTACTTCGACCCGGTGAGCGACCGCGTGGACCGCGTGATGGTGACATTGTTCGACGCGCCCTTTCACGGCATACCGCATTGGGGCGAATGGTCCGACTACCGGCGAGTCGATGACGGGCCGATCATGCCGCACGCCCTGGACTTCCGCATGACCGACTCCGGCGGCACCGCCGACCTGGGACGCCGCCTGTCGATCGTTGTCGAGAAGATGAAGTTCAACGTCGCCCTGCCGCTGGGGGTCTATAGTTCGCTGGCCGCGCGGCCAGCCCCGCTGCCCGAGGAGGCCGGCCCCGTTAAACCGAAAACCCTTGGCCAGGCCATCCGCGACACCAAAGACTGACCGCCCCGGACCCGGAGCGTTTTGCACTTTTGACGCGGCGAGCGCCATGGTCGGCAGGTGTGTGCGTTGTTGCCGTTACAAGCCCCCTGCACCGCAGGGGGATGCCGTGCGTTGTCTTGTGGTATCCCGCGGCGGTGCCGTGGGCGGCGCCGGGATGGGCGGCGCTGGGATGGGCGGTTGGCTCGGAAGGTCACTGAGCAGGGACCGCCACCTTCTTTTTCGACCCCTGGTCTTCTTCCTGCCCGGACTTGGCCTGCTTGTCCGTGGTCTTCGCGGATTTCAGGTGCTTGTCGAAGAACTCGGCGACGGCACGGTCTATGGCTACCCTTTCGGTCAGGCTGGCGTTGCGGAATCCGTGGCCGGCGCCCTTGACCGTGCGCAGCGTAGAGTCGACCCCCGCCTTCTTGAGCGCCTCGTGAAGCTTAACGCTCTGGGTGTACGGCACGACGTGGTCCGCGTCGCCGTGGACAATCAGAAATGGCGGATCGTCCCTGGTTACATGGCTGACCGGGCTGGCGGCTCTGGCCAGTTCGCGCTTCTGGCTGATGGTGCCTCCCAGCAATTGGAGCACCGGGCCCCCACCGGTCTTCTTGAAGCGGCCGGCCTTGATGCCCGCTCGAAGATCGAAATCAGGTCGCTCGGACCGAAGAAGTCGCAGACCGCCTGCACGCGACTGGACTGGTCCGCGTTGCCCAGGTCGCCCTCCAGATCCTTCAGGCCGCCCGAGGTGCCCATCAGGGCCACCAGGTGACCGCCCGCCGAAGCACCCCAGGCCCCGATGCGCTTGGGATCGATGTTGTATTTCCCAGCCTTGGCACGCAGCCAACGGACGGCTGCTTTGCAGTCGTAAATCTGTGCCGGCATCGGCGCCTCGCCGCTCAGCCGATAGCCGATGCTGGCCACCGCGTAGCCCCTCCTGGTCATCGGCAGGGCGCGACAGAACCGCTTGTTGCCGGCCCGCCAGCCGCCGCCGTGAACCCAGACCACCAGCGGCAACGGCCCCTCGGCCTTCTCGGGAACATAGAGATCCAACAGCAACGGCCGCTCGCCTACCTTGGCATATTCCAGGTCGCCAAAGGCCTTGACGCCCTCAGGAACGCGAGGTCCGGTCCACTGTCGCCGCCGCCGCCACGGTCGGCGCGGCTTCTCGACCTCTTTGGATTTCGCACCGCCGCCGTCGTCGGCCGGCGCCTGCACGTCCGTCGTGGCGTCGCTGCCGCCGTCGTCGGCTTCGGTCGCAGCCCACGCTCTGCCGACAAGTAGCAACACCGCAATGGCGGCAACAATCAGAAGTGCTCTGAATCCTGCGGGCCACTTGGATTCCATGGTCGGTTTTCCCCAAAAAAAGTGCCATTGCTTGCCGAGTAATCCAACGCAGGCCGCCCGTCGTTATTGCATCGGCGGACCCTCCGGCCGCCTTCGGGCATCGTCATCTCGCCCCGGGCAGGCCGGCCCCGCGTTACGGGTTTTCGTAGAACCACTCGATCGGCAGGCGGCGGTAGCGCAGGTGGAACAGTCGCCCGGCCTCCTCGTCGAGGTAGGTTTCCCAATAGGTCAGGTGCACGTTGCCGCCGAGGAACTCGACCGACGGGTAGGAGTGCGTCAGTCGCGGCGGCCAACCGTCCATCTCTTCGAGGTTGCGGAAATGGCGCCAGGTTTCGGCGCAGTCGCTGCTGATTGCCGCCGTCAGGGGAGTGCGCACGCGATTGTTATTCCAGACCAGCAGCAGATCGTCGGTGCCCGGAACGCGTTTGACCATGCAGGGCGACTGGGCGGCACTGGGCCCGGCGCCCCTGTGGCCGCACATGTTCGCCGGGCGGTTCTTCCAGATCTGCCACCGGTCGCCGTTGTCGCTGAGGGCGATGTGGATGTTGCCGGCGTTGCCGCGAAGGAACATGGCCACCTTGCCGTCGGGCATCTCGACCACCGTCGGTTCCTCGTAGGCCAGGCCCTGTGGCGGCTTGACGGCGCTGCTGCTTATTTTCCAGGTTGCTCCGTCATCGTCCGAGCACCAGCAGTGGCAGCCCGTGTCTCTCTCTTCGGCGACGGGCCAGAGGATGCGGTCGCTCGTGAGGCGGACCAGCCGGTCGTTGGTGTGGCACCAGTAGGCGTCGCCGCGGGTGATCTGCAGGGGGGCGGACCACGTGCGGCCCTGGTCATCCGACCACTTGACCATCGAGTGCAGCAGTTCGCCCTCCTGGTCCTTGCGTCCGAAGGCCAGAAGCACCCGGCCGGAGGGCAATTGCAGGAGCGAGGCCGACATGACGTTCCGCCCGCCGATGTTTTCCTGCAGCACAACGGGATCGGACCAGGAATCGCCCTGGTCGTCGGACCACCGCCCGAGGATCTGAGCCGC
>JAACEH010000134.1 GCA_011682595.1 Anaerolineaceae bacterium | reverse complement strand
AGTACGGTGGCGGGGTAAACCGTACCCTTTACTTTATGAGGTAATGGGACAATGAGTTACGGCGGTCAAAGAAATACCGGCGGAACTGTGGGACAGAGACGACAAATGAGGCCTGCGGCCAGTCCGCCGGCTGGCTTGGGCAACCTGGTCAGCGCCAGCGACGTGATCGGCGCCCTGCGCCGTCATCTGTGGATGATTATCCTCTTGTTCATCGTCGTCAGCGGAGCGGGAATCGCCCTGACGGTCTACCTGTGGATCGCCAAGCCGGTCTACCAGGCCGAGGCCTACATCAAAGTCAGCCCGGGCTACATGGGCTCGCGGGCCGCCGGAGGGGTCGAGACCCGGGCCGACGTGCTGCCCTCGAATCTGATTGAGCAATTCATCAACAGCCAGGTCTCCCTGGTCAGGAGTGACGCTGTTTTGCGGATGGCTCTCGACCCCACCATCTACAAGCGAATCATCAGCGATCTGGACCCGGCCAGCGAACGCATCATGTCGGGCAGCGGTGCTGCCGCCGAGCGCGACGCCAACACGGAATTGCGGCGGCGGACCGAGCGCATCGCCAAGAACTTACCCCTTCTGCTCGGCTCATCCGAAGCCAAGGTCGTCAGGCTGAAGAAGAAAATCGACGTCCGCAACCCATACCGGACGATGTACATCAGGATTTCACTCGTCGGCCGCGAAAGGCAATTGATTGCCGACGTCGTCAACAACGTGGCCGAGAGTTATATGCTGGCCTATCGCGACGATCGCAAACTGCGAGAACGCACACTCATGAGCGGCTTGAAGCTGCAGCGGAAAGAACTGCGGGGGCCTCTGGAGAGCGCTGCACGCGCCTTGAACGAACTGAGGAAACAGGCCGGCGCCATCTCCCTGGGAGGCAATCGGCTCGATGTGGCCGGGGAGTTGCGCTTCTACGAGCAAGAGCGGGCCAAGGTGGGACTGGAACTGATAGCCGCGCAGCTCCTGGAACGCCAGTTGCTGCAGGCTCCGGATGCCGAGGGGAACGAGGTTCCGCTCCAGGCAAAACCGACGCCCGAAATGGAATTCATGATGCAGGGCGATGCAACGCTGGGCCGTCTGAGGGACGCCTTGGCCGCCCTGGCGCGAGAAAAGGGAATCCTGGCCGGGCAGGGTTACGGCCCTGGGCACCGGATGGTCATTGCCAACGAAGCCCAGATCAAGCGGACTGAAGAGGAGATCAAGGCCCGCGAGACCGAACTGATCAGTATTCTGGTCCGACGGCAGGCCGAAGAAATCAAGGGTAGAGTCGCCGGTGTCACTGAGCAGTACAGAGCAATCAACCAAAGGTACAATGAAGCTCGCGCGAAGGCTCAGGAACTGGTCAAGCAGGCCGTTGCCTACGAGCGTTTGAATCGACAGTACGAATCGCTGCAAAACCACATGGACATGATCAACCAGGCCATTATCCAGCAGAGCATCGAGAGCGAAGTTTCAGCCAACAGTGTTTCCATCCAGGAGCCCGCCACGCGGCCCGAAGTCGACGATAAGGCCGGCCCGAGCTTGATGGTCTACATCCCCGGCTGTGTGATCCTGGGCCTGGTCATCAGCATCGGCCTGGCCCTGCTGGTTGAACTGATCGACAACCGCGTGCGGACGCCGCTGCAGGTGATTCGCAACGTCCAGATGACCGTCCTGGGCACCGTGCCCGACCGCAAGGAAGATGCCGCGACCAGCCGCCTCGAGGACCTGTCGCTGGTTACCACGCAAGCCCCGCAATCGCTGATGGCCGAATCGTTCAGACAGTTGCGGACGGCCTTGCTCTATTCGACCGACACCGAGTTGAAGACCCTTCTGGTGACCAGCCCCAGGGCCGGCGAGGGCAAGTCCACCGTGGCCAGCAACCTGGCCATTACCCTGGCCGCCAGCGGTTGCCGAGTGCTGCTGGTGGACACGAACTTCCGCCAGCCGATGGTCCACCGGGCCTTCGATCTGCCGAACTCCATCGGCCTGTCCAGCGTCCTGGCCAGGCTCAACAGCTTCGACGAGGCCACCCAGAGCACCACCATCGCCAACCTCGACTGCCTGTGCTGCGGCCCGGTGCCGCCCAGCCCCGCGGACCTGCTCGGCAGCGAGGCCATGCAGAACCTGCTGGCCGAGGCCCAGCAGAAGTACGACAACGTTATTCTCGACGGCACGCCGGTGCTGGTGGTTACAGACGCCCACGTGCTATGTGGCATGGTCGACGGAGTGGCCATGGTTATCAGCAGTTCCCAGACCCCGCGCGGCGTGGCCCTGCGGACCAAGCGCATGTTGCTGGGCTTCCGGGCACGCCTGCTCGGAGCGGTGTTGAACCGCGTTCGGGCCCAGAAGGGCGGCTACTTCCGCGAAGCCTACAAATCGTACTACGACTACGCCGGCGGCGCAGCAGCAAGCCCGGCCGCTCCCCGGATGGCGGCCTCCCGCAGCAGTGATGCCGCATCGGCCATGGACTCCCCCCCGCTCGATCTCTCCGGCCGGGACGAGGGCGACACCGGCCAGGACCAGCCGAGCTAGGCCGCGTCTGTAGCATCTGGCTGACCCCGGCCCTTGGTCGGCACTGTCGGTAGCAGTGAAAAAAAGTGGCTGGCGGACTGAGCAAAGCCGCCGGTCCTTTCTCACTGGTGGCCGAAACTCTCCCGAACGAAAGGGGTGCATTTTTGTGATCAATGTTGCTGTTATCGGCGCGGGTGGCTGGGGAAAGAACCTGATTCGCAACTTCGCCGGCCTGTCGGCCTGTCGGCTCAAGGTCATCTGCGACCTCGATGCCGACAAGCTGGCCAGGAACGAGGGGCTTTATCCCGGCGTCGAGACGACCCGCGACATGGCGGCCCCGATGGCCGGCGACGGAATCGACGCCGTGGTCATCGCCACCCCCGCTCCCACCCATTTCGCCCTGGCCAGGCAGGCCCTCGAGGCGGGCAAGCACGTTTACGTCGAAAAGCCCATGACCCTGGCCGTCGCCGAGGCCGAAGAGCTTGTCCGGCTGGCCGAGGCCCGGGGCCGCAAACTCATGGTCGGGCATCTGCTGGAGTACCACCCTTGTGTCCGCAAACTCAAGGCCCTGATCGACGACGGCCGGCTCGGCGACCTCTACTACATGTACTGCCAGCGGCTCAACCTGGGCGTGGTCCGCAAGGAGGAGAACGCCTGGTGGTCGCTGGCCCCGCACGACGTCTCGGTCGTGCTCTACCTGTTCGGGGCCGAGGCCAAAGTGGTCACCAGCATGGGGCAGGCTTACCTCCGCAAGGGCGTCGAGGACGTCGTCTTCACGCAGATCAAGTTCGGCGACGGGCGAATGGCCTCCATCCACGTCTCATGGCTCGACCCGCACAAGATTCGCAAGATGACCCTGGTCGGCACGAAGAAGATGGCCACCTTCGACGACATGGAGCCGAACGAGAAGATCCGCGTCTACGACAAGTCGGCCGACGTGAGCTCGGGATCGGTCGGTTACGCCGACGCGATTTCCCTGCGGCAGGGCGACATCCATATTCCCTTGGTCAAAGGCGGCGAGCCTCTTCGCGACGAGTGCCGGCACTTCCTGGATTCGATCGCCGGCGATACGACGCCCTTGTCGGACGGTCGCGACGGCCTGCGGGTGGTCAAGGTGCTGGAGGCCGCCTCGCGCAGCCTTGCAGCCGGCGGCGCGCCGATAGAACTGTAACGGGGGCGACCGTTTTTCCGCAGGGTCATTTGCAGAGGGCCAGGTTGGAGGAAATGTTTTGTCGGACAAACCTTACCAGGTCCACGAAAGTGCCTACGTCGACGAGGGGGCCAGGATCGGCGACGGAACGCGCATCTGGCACTTCAGCCACGTCATGAGCGGCGCCGTCATCGGCGAAAATTGCAGCCTGGGCCAGAACGTCGTGGTGGGCTCGGCGGCGGTGATCGGCAACGGCTGCAAGATCCAGAACAACGTCAGCCTGTACGATCGCGTGGAGCTGGAGGACTTCGTCTTTTGCGGGCCGAGCATGGTCTTCACGAACGTCATGAACCCGCGGGCCCACATTTCCCGCAAGAAGGAGTACCGGCGGACGCTGATCCGCAAGGGAGCGACCATCGGGGCCAACTCGGTGATCGTCTGCGGCCTTACCGTCGGCCGCTACGCCTTCATCGGTTCCGGGGCCACGGTCACTAGGGACGTGCCGGACTTCGCCCTGATGTACGGCAATCCGGCCCGGCGGCACGGCTGGATGTGCCAGTGCGGACTGCAACTGAAGTTTTCCGACGACCAGGCCACCTGCCAGACCTGCGGGTGGAGTTACGTGCTCGAGGGCGGCCTGTGCCGCGAGGTAAGCACCGGGAAGGACGCCAGACCAAGTGGGTAAAGTTCTAGTCACAGGAGGGGCCGGTTTCATCGGCTCGGCCATCGTCCGGGCGCTTTTGGAGCGCGGCTCGGAGGTCCGGGTGCTGGACAACTTCTCGACCGGCCGTCGCGAGAACCTGGCCGACATTCTTGGCGACATCGAACTGATCGAAGACTCGATCTGCCGGCCCGAGGCCTGCCTGCGGGCGGCCCAAGGGCGCCAGGTTGTTTTTCACCAGGCGGCCGACGTCAGCGTGCCGCGGTCGATGATCGATCCCGGCAACACGCACCGTACGAACGTCGACGGGCTGTACAACTGCCTGGTCGCGGCCCGCGAGCGGGGTGTCCGGCGGTTTGTCTTCGCCAGCTCCAGCGCCGTCTACGGCCCCCGCGCCGCTCTGCCGGCGGGCGAGGGGGCCTTGCCCGACCCGGTCAGTCCCTACGGGACGAGCAAGGCCATCGGCGAACTGTACTGCGCGATGTTCGCCCGCTGCTTCGGCGTCGAGACGGTCTGCCTGCGGTACTTCAACGTCTTCGGGCCGCGCCAAGACCCGGCCAGCCAGTACGCCGCCGCGATCCCGGCCTTCGTGTCGCGGATGCTGCACGGCGAGCGGCCGACTGTTTTCGGCACCGGCCGGCAGTCGCGCGATTTCACGTTTGTCGAGAACGTGGTCCGGGCCAACCTCCTGGCCGCCGAGGCCCCGCTGGACGGCCCGCTGGTGGTCAACATCGGCTGCGGGACGGGAACCTCGCTGAACGAGATCATCGGCCTGCTGAACCGGCTGCTGGGCACCGACCTGCAGCCGCTCTATGAGAAATCGCGGCCCGGTGATATCATGCATTCCTGGGCCGACATTGCCGCCGCCGAGAAGCTCATCGGCTACAGGCCCGGTGTCGATTTTGCGGAAGGGCTGCGAAAGGCGATCGACTGGTATCGCGACAATCTTTAGCGCCTGGCGCTGTGGCCACGTTCAGCGCGGTGTGGTTATCGAAAGTCGGGTGGCATGAGCTGCTTGTCAGCCCATGGGCTGTGCTCTGTGGTTGGGCCTCAACATGCGTCGCAAGCGACGCATGCCACCCTATGCAAGGCAGGTCGGCAGGTGCCGCTTGTGCAGGCAAAGGAGAACAGGATGGAGATTCCGCTTCTGGATCTGAAGGCGCAGTACGCGAAGTTACGTGATGAGATTCGTCCGGCCATTGACGAGGTGCTGGAAAGCCAGAGGTGCATCGGCGGGCCGAAGGTCAGCGAGTTGGAAGAGGCCGTGGCCGCTTACAGCGACTGTAAGTTCGCCGTCGGGGCCTCCAGCGGCACCGACGCCATTCTCAACGCCCTGATGAGCCTGGACATCGGCCCGGGCGACGAGGTCATCACCACGCC
>JAACEH010000133.1 GCA_011682595.1 Anaerolineaceae bacterium | reverse complement strand
GCTGCTCGCGGCCTATGACGATTTGCGGAAAGCCTCAGGGGGCGCGGCCGTCAAACCGGCGCCGAACGAAGGCGAAACCGGCCCGCCGCCGGACCAGCCGGTTGGTGGCCTCGACGGCCACGAAGTGATGCTGGCGACGCTGCCTCGAGAGTTCGCGCTCTATGCTCGCGGCGCGGCGGCCTACCGCCTCGGCGATCGGCCCGCCGCCGTGCGACACTGGCAGACACTGCTTGCCCTGCCCAAAGCCGAACGACATTATCGCTCGACGTGGGCAGCGTTCATGATCGGCAAAGCGCTCTTCGCCGGCGACGCCGCGGAGTCGCCGCCCTGGTTCGCCAAAACGCGTCGCCTGGCCCGTGACGGATTCGCCGATTCGCTCCACTTGGCGCCGAGCAGTCACGCCTGGCAGGCCCGCGCCGAGATCCGCATGGGCCAACGCCCGGCGGCGATGCGCCGCTATTTCGAGCTGTTCCGCACCGCCGACGAACCCGAACGGACCGTCGCCTATACTTCGTTGTGCTGGATGGGTCGCCGGGCGTTCGACCCGAAGGAGCCGCACGACAGTGAGTATGTCGGCGACCCGGTGTGCCGCCGGATTGTCACGGCCTGGGTTCTGTCGCGCCGCGATCCACGGCGCGAGTGCGTCGGCTGGCTCGAAGCCATCGAGAAGGCGGGCCCGGCGGCCACCGAGGGCACCGGCCGTCTGGCCTGGGCGGCTTACCGCGCCGGACGCATGGACCTCGCCCGGCGATGGGCGAGGGTGGCCGGTGACAAAGCCCCTTACGCCCGCTGGGTCCGCTCGAAGCTCTTGCTGCGCGACGGCAAGATTGACGAGGCGGTCGCCCTGCTGCGCGGACTGGTTTCGGCCTTCCCGGCCGAGGACCAGTGGATCGACTGGAGCGCCGACTTGCGGCTGACCGCCCCGCAGTCCAACGTCCGGGCCGAGCTGGGCGTGCTGATGCTGGGCCGCCGCGATTTTGTGACTGCCCTCGACATGCTCTTGCGAAGTGGCTACTGGGAAGATGCCATGTACGTGGCCGAACGTGTGCTCACGATTGACGAACTCACGCGCTACGTCAACCGCCACGCCGCGGACCCCGAACTGACCGGCCGCCTGGCGACCACGCCCGACATGAAAGACGAGGGCGCCAACCGCCTGCCATACGTGCGAAACCTCCTGGCCCGCCGGTTGGCCCGCGCCGGACGTTGGGCCGAGGCCTTGCCGCTCTACGCCGCCGACACCCGAGAGGACGCTCGGCGATACCAGGCGCTGCTGGCCGAAGGACGCGACGCAAAACGCTCGGCGCGCGAGCGGGCCGAGTCGCTCTTCCGCGCCGCCCGCTTGGGCCGCCGCCGCGGCCACCGGATCATCGGCGCCGACCTCGACCCCGATTGGATGATTCACGGCGGCCGCTTCGACTTCGAGTCGGCAGCATCCGTCCGCGCGTTGCGACTGGCCAGGGCCCTGGCCGACCACTTCGCCCAAGGCACGCCGCCGCCGGCCCTGCTGGCAGCGCTCGGACCGACCGACGACGAACAGCAGCGCGCCCGCTCGAGCGCCCCCCAGCCGACGAAGCGATATCACTACCGCTACGTCGCCGCCAATCTGATGTGGGACTGCGCGGCCCTGTTGCCCGACAACGATCCTCTGCTGGCCCGGGCCCTGTGGGAGGGCGGCACCTGGATTAAGAATCGCGATCCCCAGGCGGCCGACCGCTTCTACAAGGCCCTCGTCCTGCGTTGTCGCAAGCTACCCGTGAGCGCCGAAGCTGACCGCAAGCGATGGTTCCCCGCCGAAGGTCCGCCGTCGCCCGAGGGCTTCGCGCCGTAGGCACCCTTGCACCCCGGGCGACGCGTTGGTACAGTGTGTGCCCGGGTCGGGCCGAGGAATGCCAGAAGAGCGAGGATGCGATGGGCGCTGTGTCGGTCATCATGCTGAATACCTTTCGCGAGGTCATCCGCCAGCGGATGTTCCTGCTGGTGATCTGCCTGACGGCGGCCGCTCTGGCGATCATGCTCGTCGTTCCGTTCTTTACCTTTCGCGAAGAGACCCAGATGTACAAGGATCTGTCGCTGTCGACGGCCGCCCTGACCATGGTCTTCCTGGTGGCGCTGACGGCCTCCTCGACCATGGCCGAAGAGTTCGACGCCAAGACCGCCATGACCGTCCTCTCAAAGCCGGTGCCGCGATGGCAGTTCCTGCTGGGCAAGTACCTCGGCGTGGTCCTGGCCCTGTTGGCGGCAACGCTGGTGCTGGCGCTGCTCTTGTTTGTGGCCGTCTACCTGCGGGTCTACCTCGACGCGATGCCTCGCGAGCGGCGCCTGGCCTTCACATTCAGCCAGAGCCAGCCGGCCCAGGAGTTTCAGGCGAAGATGCTCGGCCATGGACTGGCCATGTTCCCGGGTGCGGCGATGATCTTCTACCAGGGGTGCGTCCTGGCTGCCGTGGCGGTCGTGCTGGCCTCGCGCTACAGTCGCGTGCTGGCTGTGGTGGCCACCTTCGGCCTGTTCCTCGTGGGACACCTGCTCGAGTTTGTCACCATCGCCACCCGGCACTCGAGCGACACCGTCCGCTCGTTGGCGGCCTGGGCGGTCAATCTGCTGCCGTTCCTGGAGACCTTCAACATCACCGGCCGACTGAGTCACACGTCGCTCGACCCGGCGCGCCCCGAGTTCGCCCAGGCCTGGACCTACACGGGCCTGGCGGGCCTCTACGCCGTCGCCTATGCCGCCTTCATCCTGATCCTCGGCACCCTCCTCCTGCGCCGCCGCGAGATGACGTAGAGAGGCCGAAGCCCGATCACACGAATTGTCCTCTTGGCACACCCACACCCGTCGGTCATAATGCGAAGCATGACCTCCATGCCACCGCCAAGCGCCATGACCCCCGCAAAGTTCATCGCCAAATGGCAGGCGACATCGCTGCCCGAGCGTGCCGCCAGTTGCGAGCACTTCATCGACCTCTGCCGCCTGCTCGGGCAACCCACGCCGGCCGAGCACGATGCCACGGGCGCCGAATACACCTTCGAAAAAGGCGTGGCCGTCACCGGCCCGGCCAGCAAGGGCTCCAAGGGCGCCGGCGGCTATGCCGATGTCTGGTGGAAGGGAAAGTTCGGCTGGGAGTACAAGCGGAAGGACAAGTACAAGACCCTCGACGAAGCCTACCGCCAACTTTGCCAATATCGCGAAGCCCTCGAAAACCCGCCGCTACTGATCGTCTGCGACATCGCCCGAACCGAGATTCACACCAACTTCACCGGCACCGCCAAGCAGATCCACAAGGTAATGCTCGAGGACATGGACAAGCCCGAGAGCCTCGCCCTGCTGCGCCGCGTGTTCACCGACCCCGATTCATTCCGCCCCCAGGTGACCGTCCAGAAGATCACCGAGGCAGCGGCCGACGAAATCGCCCACCTGGCCTGTGCCCTGCAGACGCGCGGCCACGATCCGCACGATGCGGCGCACTTCCTGATGAAGTGCATGTTCTGCCTGTTCGCCGAGGACGTTGGCCTGCTGCCCAAGGACCTCTTTACCCGCATCCTCGATAAGTGGGCCGACAAGCCGGCCGATCTCTGCCACCGTCTGAACGAACTGTTCCACGCGATGCGCCGTGGCGGCACCTTCGGCGTCGAGGACATCCCGTACTTCAACGGCGGCCTCTTCGACGATACCCCGGCCATCGAGTTGACGACGATGGAAACCGCCGTGCTGCGGACTGCCGCCAGGCAGGATTGGGCCAATGTCGAGCCGGCCATCTTCGGCACGCTCTTCGAACGCTCGCTCGACCCGGACAAGCGGGCCCAAATCGGAGCCCACTATACGAGCCGCGAGGACATTCTGCTCATTGTCGAGCCGGTGCTCATGGCCCCGCTGCGACGACAGTGGCACGAGGTCCAGGCGAAGGTCGAGAAGCAACTCGCCCGCCGCCGCAAAGCCAAAACCGACGACACCAAGCGCAAAGCCAATAGCGCCATCGACCGGGCCATTCAGGATTTCCTGCACCACCTGGCCTCGGTTCGCATTCTCGACCCGGCTTGCGGTTCGGGCAACTTCCTTTACGTGGCCATTCAGCAACTGCTGGAACTCGAGAAGGAAGTTATCACCTTTGCCGCCCGGCCCGATATCGCCCAGGGCCTCCTGCCCCACGTGCGGCCCACGCAACTTCACGGGCTGGAACTGAACCCCTATGCCGCCGAGTTGGCCCAGGTCGTCATCTGGATCGGCTACCTGCAGTGGATGCGCGACAACGGCTTCAACGCCCCGCGTGACCCCATCCTTGAGCCGCTCCAAACCATCGAAAACCGCGACGCCATTCTGGACCTCTCGGCCGCCGACCTCCCGATGCCCGCCGAGTGGCCCGACGCTGACGTCATCATCGGCAACCCGCCGTTCCTGGGCTCGAAGGTCTTCCGACAAAACGGGTTGCCCAGCGAGTATATTGCCGCCATGTACGCCGCCTATGACCTGCCGAACACGAGCGACCTCTGCTGCTACTGGTTCGAGCAGGCCCGAGGCGTGATCGAGAAACGCCCCGACGTGCGCGCCGGGCTCCTGGCCACGCAAGGCATCCGCGGCGGCGACAACCGCAAGGTTCTCCAGCGGATCAAAAAGAGCGGCGACATCTTCATGGCATGGAGCGACCGCAAATGGGTTCTCGACGGCGCCGCCGTCCACGTGTCGATGGTGGGGTTTGACAGCGGAGTTCAGGCCGAAAGAACGTTGGACGGCACAAGCGTTGCCGACATCAACTCCGACTTGACCTATGGTGTCAACGCAACGCGGGCTCGGCACCTTGCGGAGAACGAACGCATTGCCTACATGGGAGACACCAAGGTCGGTCCGTTTGACATTGACTGGCAAGTGGCAAGGGAGTTGATTGCTGTTCCGAACCCAACAGCACGGCCGAATACGGAAGTGCTTCGGCCATGGATTAACGGCCGGGACATCACCGCAAGAAGTCGGGGGATGTGGATTGTCGACTTCCCTCCCGAAACACCGCTGCGAGAGGCCAGCGGATTCGAAGCCCCGTTTGAGTACATCGCTGAGCACGTCAGGCCCATGCGCAGGACAGCCAGATCAGGAGATGCGACCGGCGTAAACTGGTGGATTCACCAGAGACCGCGCCCGGCAATGCGCAATGCCCTCGCCAAACTCAAGCGTTTCATCGTCACAACTCGGGTTGCCAAGCATCGGGTATTCCGATGGTTCGAGAGCCCGACTCTACCCGATTCCGCGACCTTTGCTTTCGCCCGCAGCGACGACTACTTCTTCGGCGTGCTGCACTGTAGCATTCACGAGCTTTGGGCTCGCCGGATGGGCACGCAGTTGCGCGAAGTCGAGTCAGGTTTTCGTTACACCCCGACAACGTGTTTTGAGACCTTCGCCTTGCCGTGGCCGCCGGGGGAGGAAGCGCTGGAGAGGCCGCTCTGTCGGCGAATCGCCGAGGCGGCCCGGGCGCTCAACGAGCAGCGCGAGCGGTGGCTCAACCCCCCGGAGTGGATCGACGAGGTGGCCGGGGCTGTCGATGCCGAGGATACTTTCGACGACGTGCCCGAGGCCGTGCGACCGCTCGTGCGCGAGTCAGCCATCATGGCCCGGGCGGCAAAGCACCCCGAACTTCGGCGCCGCACGCTGACCAACCTCTACAACGACCGGCCGACCTGGCTCCGTCTGGCTCACCTGGAACTTGACCGCGCGGTGCTGGCCGCCTATGTCGCCACCGACACCGAGGGAACGTGGGAT
>JAACEH010000132.1 GCA_011682595.1 Anaerolineaceae bacterium | reverse complement strand
CCGGAGTGGCCCGGGCGGGTGCGCCAGGCGAAACAGGCCGTAGAGGCCCAGCGCCCCGAGGGTTTCAAGGGTCGGGCGAGCGCGTTCCCAAGGGGCGTGGAACTTTCGCCAATCTAAAGCCATCAGCGGTCGGGCCAAGCTGAGAATGCGCATTTCGTCCAGTTCGCCGGCCATAAGCCGCACCATGTCTTCCAGCGGCGCCCCGGCTCCCTTGACCGGCATAAGCGGCAGGTGCGAGAGCCCCCTCTGACCGGCTTCCACGATGCGCCGCCGCACAAGGGCGATGCAGACGGTCTGAAGATCGTCGGCGGTGCAGACTATGTCCGCGGTGTTAACGAGCGACTCGTTGGCGACGAGAAACCGTCGCTGTCCTTTGTCGAGCGGCAGAAAATGTCTGCGAATGGAGTCCGTGGGGTAGCCGTCTGCGGCCCCATGCTGGGAGGCCAGGGCCAGGGCGAGGCGCAACTCGGCGCTGCCGTCATTGGCGGCCGCCAGCCAGGCGGTTCCGAGTTCGGGCAGAGGTTGCAGGCGTTTCTTGGCCGCAAAACGCGGACTATGCGGCAACTGGGCTTCGGCGGCCCCCAATGTCATCAGCAGATCCTGCCAGCGTTGCGGGCTTCGCCCGTTGCGGCAACAGGCCAGAATGGCTTCCTCGCAGGCCCGTGCCGCGCGGCCGACAGCGACAGATGTCGGGGCAAGCTGATCAGAGCCGGCGCGGCGTAACCGGTCAGCCCACCCCGCTACCTGGTCTATCAGGTTCTGGTGAGGCTGGGCTTGTACGTTCCAGCGACCGAGCGGCACGGCGAGGTTGGCCTGGCCATTGCGTTCGATGTAACCGTAACGCTGAAAGGCCGTGATGCCGCGGGCAACGCCGAGTCGGGCGATGGCCCGGCCGAAGTCGAGCGGGCGTTGTGCCGGGCGACTTCCGATTTGGCTGCGCCCTTCGGCGATCAGCGCCCGGATTTCGACGAGTGACGCGGGGCGACCCCACAAGGGCATCCACTGTTCGCCATGTCCGGGCTTCTGCTGAGTGGTCTTGTACTTGCTGAACTCGTCGGCGACACTGGCGCTTCCGTAGCCGACCGACTGTGGTGGAACGGCAAACGGCGCCGCCGCTTGAGGCAGGGCCCGAGCTTGAGCGCGGCGGACCACCGAAGCGGCGAAAAGCACCGCTCCTTCGAGCATCAGCACGAAGTCCCAGGGATTAAGTTGGCCGTTGCCGCCAAAGCCCGTGTTGCTGTTGGCTCCACCTGCCCCACCCGGTAAAAATTGGCCAACGGCCTTCTGCACCAGGCCAGCGGTCGGCTGCTTGAAGATCGCCGCATTCAGCAAAGACGCGGCTGGTTCCCTTGCCGGGGCATGGGGTTGATCGCAGCGGAAGAGTTCAGCCAATCGTTGCATGAAGTTGCTGGTAAAATCCAAACGTCCATCGTTACCACCCGTGCCAAGCAGCGCCGGATAACCAGGTTCACCATCGCCGGTCAGCACTACTGCGGCCTCGAACCATTCGAGTAACGGTCCTCGCCACTGATGACGACAATGCCGCAGAAGAATGTTCTTGGTCTCTCCCTTTGGGCTTTCCGTAAGATCGGCAACGACGGCTTCTCCCTGTTTAATCGCCGACCGGTAACATTCAAAACGTTCGGCCTGGCTTTGCCGGATAGCTGCGATGCCCTGCTTGTTATCTTTGGGGTAGAACCCGCTTCCGCCGTTCCACGGAGCGATCAGGGGCGTGGGACGGTACTCGTCGAGGAAGAAACGCAGCAGTTCGTTTTCGTCGAGCGTGGTGGCCAGGTGGAAGCTCTCGTCCCGCCACCAGCCGCGGGCCGTGAGGTCCCTCTGCTCGGCGACCAGGCGCAGAATGCCGAGGGCCTTCAGGTAGTGTGCCAGCGGCACTGGCGAGCATCCGGTCAGATGGTGTACGTGAACGGTCATGCCGTGACTCCTTCATCCTCTAGCAGGGGGTCGGGCGTATCGAGACCGGAAGCGCGGATGTCCGCGACCCGGAGCAGCGCTTCGAGGTAGGCCAGAGCGAACGGGCCATACAACTGCCGCAAGGCGCTGACGCGCTCGACCCAACTCGGCCCATAGCGACCCGACAGGCCCATCTCGGCCGGGTCGAGGTGCAGCGTCAAGGGGGGGAGCCGGCACGACAAGCCATCACGGGTGGCCAGCAGAATGGCGGGCAACTCGTCCCCCTCACGCAGGCCGCGGAGTGGTTGCCCCTGACCGTGATATGTCTCGTTGAAGCTGGGGAATTTCTGGTCCTGCGGCGTGCCCTGCCAGGTACAGCGCACCTTGCCATGGTGGCAGCAGATCAGGTAGACAAGCAGGTTGAACGACGGGCCATCGAGTGCCTCCAGTTCGTTGATGAGCGGCGAATCATCTGTTGCTTCACTGGCGGGTGTGACTGGCTCGATCTCGCCGGCCTCGAGTAATGGTTGATACGGGCCGAGCAAGGCGGCGTGGTCGGGCCCGACGCGCCACAGGAGTTCGAACAGGGCCAGGACGCTGGCTAATTCATGCCGAAAACCGTGCCGCCGGCCGAGGGCCGGGTCCAGGCAACAGTGATCCTTCAAGGCCGCCCAAGCTTCTTTAGGAGCCTTTGCCAGGTCGGTTCGGGCGGGCCGGGCGAGTCCATCCCTGGACAGGATTGACGATTGAAACGCCGGATGAGCCTTGCCCCAATCGTGCAGCCGAGCGGCCAGGTCCAGCAGTTGGGCCAGGTTGGGAGCGAGCTTTAATTCGCCGGCCAAGGCCCGCACTGTTCGAGCCGCCTCCCGGCCATGTGTAAGAATGGTTTTCCATGTGAACTGTTGGCTCAAATCGTCGCGAGCCTGGGCACGGTCGGCATTTTCCGGATTCGCGGCAGGGCAGAGGCCCCCCGCTGTCGGAACAGGCTCCTCATGTCGGCCCCGTGTGGAGCCGGTGAAACCAAGGAGCGGGTCGTAGCCGCCCAGGGCCGCATCCACCAGAATCACCTGTCCCGGATAGCAGTCATCGCGAGTCAGCTTCCGCCAGCGGCCTTCCAGGTAATCCCAGATCCAGGCCCGGCGGCTGTCGGCGCCCTGGCGGTTCTCAACCAACCATTTTCTTGCGGCGTAGACCGGAACCGGGCAAAGCCCTTCCCGCAATGGCTGAATCTCCGGCCCAGGCGATGACTGCTGCTTGGTGTCCCAATCCGCTTCCACCCAGCAGACGAAGACATCCCGTTCCTCGCCACTGCGGATGAACCGGCTGATATCCAGGTCCGCGCCGGTGAGGTCCGGGCTGGTGTCGAACAACTCGTCACACTCCTGCCGTGTCAGCAGATGCAACGGCTCATAAGGATACAGTCGCCTCAACAGGTCAGGCCGATTGTGCCGCAGCGAAGCTTCAATCTCTTCCAGATTTTTCAAGCCTGCATCAGAAAGGTCTCGAAGAGCTTCTCGGGAGGCATCCAGGTCCGTTGGTTCGTAAGGCAGCGCTTCCTTGTCCCGAAGGTCGCGGTCGATTACCGTAATGTGTGTCGTCCCACCATAGCGTGCGGCCCGGCCAAATCGCTGCACCATACTGGCCCAGGGAGCCAGTTCCGTCACCAGGGCCGTGGCGGAAATGTCAACACCCGCCTCGATTACCTGCGTGGCGACGACGATGCGATTCGTCTTCGGATCGTTACAGTGTTCACGCGAGAGAAACCGGCTTGGCCAACTCTTCCGTTCAAGCTGCCGGAACCGGCTGTGGATCAGTTGCAGGTCCGGCGCGGCGGGGGTGCCGGCACACAGATTCCGCAACGCCGCGTGCAACTGCGTTGCCGTCTTGACACGGTTGACGATGGCCAGCGTGACCCGACCCACGCCGTCAGGAACCGCGTCTTGATGGGCTTTCCACACGACCGCGGCGACCTGCTCGGCCTCGGGATCGTCTGCCGCAGGAATCCGCTGAAGCGTTATCGGCTTGCGGGCTGTCCAAGAGGGGCCCACCTGGTCTTTCGGTGGTATGGTCAGCATGCGGCCCTGCAAGTCGGGTAGCCAGTCCCGCGAGTCGGGAGTGGCCAGCCACTGGGATTGCAGCGTGGCACTCATCCACCAGGTGGAACAAGGCCGCAATGCCTTGGGGTCATCTTCCTCCCTGAATGCCTGAAGTTGGACGCTGGTGGCCAGCCCCACATCCATCAGTTGGACCTCGTCCATGATCCACAGACAGTCGTGGTTGAGCAGCCCATACTCCATCGGCCAACGCCCACGGCCCGCAGCATAGCCCCGGTTCAGGGCTCGTGAGAGCAGCATGTCCTGGGTGCCGACCAGCACGGCCGGTTGTTCCGGGTGCAGGTGCCAGTCCCCCGCGTCCGTGCCGCCCATCAACTGGTAGACGCGGGCGACGGCCTGTGGAGTCGGTTGTGCCGTGGCCGCGCGTTCGAGCAATCGGCGGGCAACCTCGACGGTTTGCTCCACCAGCACACGCATGGGCAGACACCACACCATCCTCCTTGGGCAAGTCTCATCGTTGAGAATCAGCCGATGCCATGCCCACGCCGCCAATACCCCCTCGGTCTTGCCCAGACCGGTGGGAATGCGAAGAAGGCGATTACGATAATCGCCCAAACCTTCTTCCACCAACATCCGCTGCCACGGCCAGGGTGAGGCGTGCGACGTTATCTGGCAGAACCACTCGGCGAATCCGCTCATGGATGACAAACCTCCTCTTGTCTCGGCAGGCCTTCATGGCTGCGTAGATTATACCCCAGGGGCATGACAGATCGGGTTAGGCCGGCATCCAACAGCGGGGACTGGGAGAGAAGACCTGATGAGGCCAATGCGATCTCTTTCCCTCGCGGCCCTTTTGCCGCGCTGATTAAATAGCGCCGGGTAGATGCATAATGGATTTCCGATCTTGTCATGATGGCATTAGTCAACATTATAATGACTGCTCTACAATTCCGCAATGGGGAAGGCCGGCGCCCCGAAATACAACTGCCAGCCTCCCGTCAGTGGTGATTATATTTGTTCGCTTTTTGGATCCGACAAGGCCAGTTGAATGACCGTAGGGAATCTTGCATTGCTGGGGTCAATTTGCCTTGCTTCACGCCCGGAACATGGCAACTGACGGCACGGATCGCGAAGTCTACGTCGCCTCAGGGGCAAGGCGTGCTTCATGGGCCTGAGCGAGTTCTTCGCGGGACACGAAGCCGGCTCGCCCCGGATTGGCATCAATCCGGGCTGGTCCAGTGCGGGGCTGGCCACGTTGCGTCCCGGCGGCGGCGCCCAGGCCTGGCTGGCCTGGGGCGACCTCCTGTCGCGGCCCGAGGTGTGGGTTGTCAAGACCGATCCGCCCCGGCCTTTTCCGGCAACGATCGGTTGCGACTATCGCGTCCGTCACCAGGTCATCTTCGCCAAGGGCGTTAACCGCGTGCGGTTTCGCATCTGGCCTGATGGCCGGCACGAGCCGGACACCTGGCTGTGCGATGAGGCCGACGCCCCAATCCCCGACACCTTTACGAAATGGACTGGCGGCTCGTTCGGTCTTTTCCAGAATGAGGGGCTCAGCACGGAGTGGTTTGACATCTACGTAAGGGCGCTTGCCTCCGGCGAACTCTACCAGCGGAAAAAGCGGTAAGGATCGTCATATTCCACCGGCCGGTCCAGATAGAAGCTGGTGAGCCACGGGCTCTTGTCGCCCTCGCTGCCCCGGCTGAAGCGCGAGAGCAGCGGCGTGGCTCCGTGTACCCCCATGTTCCCCAGCAGGCGGGCGAGCAGACAACTGGTGCGCCGGAAGGTCCTCTTGATGTTGCTCTTCTGCCCGTAAACGAACTGCCAGGGGACCAGTTGGCAGAAGACCACCTTCGCCCGCCCGGCCTCGGCGAGCACGCCGTTGCCCAGGGCGGTCGCCCCCCCCGCCAGCAGGTCGATCCGCCGCGGATCGCGGTTGAAGACGTCGGCCGGTCCGAGGCCGGCAAACAGGGACCCGCGCCCGGCCGGCTCGAACCAGGTGTTGATATATTCGGACCTTTTCATTTTCACTCGAAACGGCAGGAAGGCATTGGCCTCGGACTCGCTCAGGCCCACCGCCAGCAGCCGCCCGCCCGCCTTCAGCCATCTGGCGATGGCGGCCCTGTGGGCCGGCAGACCGCCGCCCCCGGGGCCGACGACGAGCACCTGGTCGCCCGCGAGTTCGCCGCCGGCGTAGGCCTGCACGGTAAACCCGGCCGAGCGCAGGTGCTTGGCGCCCGCCTGGTCGCCCGCCCAGAGAAGTCGGCCTCCGGGCGAGGGCTGCCAGGCGCGGGCGTAATCGATCAGGTTCCGGGCCAGGGTTTCGGCGGCGGGATCGTTCCGGGTGCGCCCCGTGACGTCCAATTTGACAGAGCAGCACCAGGCCCCGGCCTTCGCGGTACTCCAGGAGCGGGCTGTACTGCAGGCTGTAGCCGCCGTCGACCAGGGGCAGGAAGTCACCGCGGGCCGGCTTCTCGATCAGGACCGAGGCGACGTTGCCCCGGTTGCCGCAGCGCCAGGGACGCGTGACCTTGAGGCCCGAGCGGGTGATCGTCGGGCCGTAGGAGGGCCGGAGTTCATACTTGCGGCGCGGTGGCAGGATGGTGGCCGCCCCCTGCCAGTCGCGCAGGTGGTCGTTCTCCAGGCCGGCCAGGATCGGGTGATCGGGGACCCGCTCGAAAACCCGCCGCAGACCGTACTCCTGCACGCGGAAACCGAAGCGTTTCTCCAGGACCTCCGCCGTCTGTTCGAACATGACTACTTTCAGGCCCTCCCTGACCCGCCCGATGTCCGGCGCGGCCCCATTGACGGTAAGCGCCGCCTTGCCCACAACGAGAAGGCCGTAGGGACCCAGGTCCGCATCGGCGGCTACGCGTTTGAAGCGAATCTTCAGGCTGCTCAGAAGTTTGGCGGTCTCCCCCTGCGGATCGAACAGGGCGATCTTCGCCCCCCCCGGCCTGACCGCCGCGGGCCGCGGCAGCAGGTGGACGGTGAAGGCGTCTTCCTGGGTTTCTCCCGAATCGAACTCGGCCTTCAGGCTCAGCTTGTAGGCCCCCGGGGCGAGGCCGGCGGGAAGGGGCAGCCGCAAGGCAATGCGTTTCTGTTGGCCGCTCTCGATGCTGATCGTCTTGCTGCCCCGCAGAGCCCTGGGCAAGGCCAGGGTCCACGAGCATCGGGCCCTGACCTTGAGGCGCGAGTTGTTGATCACGATGATCTGCTTCTCCACGGTCTGGCCGGGCCGGAAGTTGTGCCCTTTGCTCGTGAAGCTGCCCGGCCGTCCGGCGATATAGGCCAGCAGCGGGCGGTTGTTGCGGATCAGGGCCCGGCCGGCAACCGTGGGCACCCAGTCCCGGCGCCCGAAGGCGAGGTCCATACGCTCGTAGCGCTGGTCGATGTAGTCCGGGCTGAAACCCGGCCGCTGCAGCTTGTCCCAGTCCGTCTTGAGCGTCTTGCGGCCCTTGTTCACGCCGTCGCGCAGCTTCCATAATGGCCCGAAGTCCCAGGGGCCGAAGCCCGAGATGCCCCAGGTGCGGTAGGCCCGCCAGTTGTCGGTGATGTAGGCCGCCCACACCTCCTGCTGTCCCTCGAAGCGGCGGGGGTTCGAACCGACGCTGTAGGGATAGTCCCAGCGGTGCCAGAGCTTCCCGGCCCGGAACTGCCTGGCTTCCCAGCGCAGGTTGGTCTTCTCCATGTCGCTGATGCGGTAGGCCCGGTCGCCCAGGAACTGCGAGTTCCATTCGGCCAGGCAGAACTC
This sequence comes from Anaerolineaceae bacterium, assembly GCA_011682595.1. Next base: position 2,462 of record JAACEH010000132.1, on the reverse strand, counting down.
CCAGGGCACTTTCGCGCTCCCGAAGGTGCGCCGGCCCTTGTACCAGCCCCGGTACATCGTCCAGTTCCACGACAGCGGCATGCCGTACTCAACCAGCAGGACGGGCTTCACGGCCTTCTTGGCCCAGTGCTCGAACCAGTCGGAGCGCTCCTGGATGGGGACGAAGTTCAGGTAGAAATTGCTCGTGTGCATCGAGCCCAGGTTGCCCGAGGAGTGGTGGTAGACAATCCGCCCCGGGTCCAGCTTCTTGACGATCGCCTCGGCCTGCAGGGCCCGCTTGACGTTGTTGGCGGACCACCGGCTGCGCTTGTCGTGGATGCCGTCGATCAGGTCCGGGTTCATGTCTTCGCTGTAGCCGGTGGCATTGTGGCTCATGGCGTACATCACGACCGAGGGATGGTTTCCGGCGGCCTGCACGTAGAACTCGGCGTGCTTCGCGTAGCCGTTGGTCTGCTCGGCGTCGGCCGCCTTCCAGTCGTACTGGCCGAAGTGCGGCTGGGAGAAGGCGACCAGGAGTCCCACGTCATCCGCGGCCCGCAGGATCTCCGTGAAGCTCAGGTGCGAGCCGGGCCGGCAGCCGTAGTTGTGCGTGTAGACCGTGTTCACCCCGAAGGACTTGATGCGCAGCATGGTCTCCCGCGCCCCCTCGTAGGAGGCCGAGGCCGCCCCGATCTGGGCGTTGTCGAAGGGCACGATGCTGGCCAGGAAACGGCTGCCGTTCAGATAGAAGTCGCGGCCCTCGATCCAGAACTCGCGGAAACCGAAAGGCCCGGCCAGGAAGGTGTCCAGCACCTTGCCGCCGCCGGCCAGAAGCGAAAGCTGCAACTCGTACTGATTCCCGGGCGTGTTCAGGTCCCAGAGTTTGGCCGGTTTCCACGGCCGGCCGAAGGCCAGGCGGCCGTTGCTGAGCGCGGACACCTGGAAAGAGCCGCTCTTGAATTCCTTGACCAGCCGGCCCTTGTCCGCGACCCGGGCCCGCAGGCGATAGTTCTTTCCCGGCTCCAGGCCCGTCAGGGCGACCTTGAATGCGATCTCCCATTTGCGCACCGAGGTATCCACTTTGACGCGGCCGATGCGCTCCCTGGCCGGTGTGCTGACCAGAAAGACGTCGCCGCACAGCCCCCGCCGGGCCACCGAGCCCTTGATCTTCCTGGCCGAGGCGGTGTCGTTGTAGGAGAGCATGACCGCCTTCAGCGGCATGGCCACGGTCAGCAGCGACAGCAGGTGCTTGCCGCCCGGGCGGCAGGAGGAGGTGATATCCACCTCACCCCGCGGGAAGCGCATCCGGCCCACCTTCTTGCCGTCAAGGTAAACGACCGCATAGGAATTCAGATACTCCGCGTAGAGGGTGATCCGGCGGCCCGCCCATTTCCTGGGGATCGTAATCTCGCGCTGATACCAGGCCCTGTCGACCGCGCGCAGGTTCTGATTCCGCCAGCTCGGATGAGCGTAGACCGTCTGGGAGTCCTTCTGCATATAGTTGGTGATTCCCGGCCAGGACCCGGGAACCTTGAAGTACCCCCACCTCCCTGTGGGCACCGTGTCGCTGGCTTGGCTGGCCTGAGTGTCTTGAGTGGCTTGGGTGGCCGGTTGCCAGCGCCACAGCCCGTTGATGCAGATGCGCTCCCGCGTCGTCGTGGTCTCCCGATAAGCCCGGCCCATATCCCAGACCGCTTTGACGCCTCCAGGCAGCGGCACTGCCTGCTGGCCCATACTGCGGCGTCCTGAAATCACCACCAGGACAATCCACAAGGTGACCCGCAGTGTCTGTTTCATCGCCACACCCTCCTTGTATATACTGCGCAAGCTCCCACGAGCGTCCAGCAGCATTGACCACGCCCGGCCGGACCATTACAACTTACACGAGATAGCAGTTTTCTCAAGGGTTCTTGTGGAAGGGGTGGTCGAAAAGATCGCCATTCAGGTCCGTTTACTTGCGAACGCCCAGTTCGCCGGCCGCCAAGAGTTTTTCAACCTTGTCAATCAGGACTGTGAAATCGACCGGCTTCTCCAGAAAGTCGGTGACCGGAAACCACTCCTCGTCGATGTCCCAGAGGCCGAAACCGAGCGGGTACTTCTTGTTGATTGCAGTCAGCATCAGGATCGGGATTCTCTTGAGTTCGCCTTGGCGACGGGAAATGCTGCGGGCAAGTTCAAAGCCGCCCGACTCGTTCTCCGGGAACATGGCGTCCAGGATGATCAGTGCCGGCCGGCTCTGCTGGATGCGGTCGATTGCACTTTCGGTTTCCAGCAGGATTTCGACATCGTGACCGTTTTTCTCAAGCACCGTGCAGATGGCGCTCGCAAAATCTTCATCGTCATCGATAACCATGATCTGTGCCATATCACACCTCCTGTCATTTTTGATGAACTCCTGTTTTGTTGTTTCAGAATTCGTCGTAGAAGATTTCCTCCGGGGTCAGGCCTTTGTCCTGCAGGACTTTGGTGACGGCTTCGATCAT
>JAACEH010000131.1 GCA_011682595.1 Anaerolineaceae bacterium | reverse complement strand
CAGATCGCCCTGCTGACTCAGCGAATCAGTCACCTGACCGAGCATCTCAAGGTGAACAAGAAGGACTTCTCCTCGCGGCGCGGGCTGCTGAAGATGGTCGGTCGCAGGAGCAGCCTCCTGAAGTACCTGCGGCGGACCAGTTTCGAGAGGTACCAGGGCGTCATCAAGCGCCTGGGGCTTCGCAGGTAGGCGGTGAGAATATCCGGGGGCCGCGGCGCATGTCCGCTGGGTCCCCTTTCTTCGTAGTGAGCGTCTTTGACAATTCGCAAGTTCAACATTGCCGTGACAGTTTGTAGCTGGGCCGGGAATGGCAGGCCGGGAAAATTGGAACGTGAGACTGGATCCTGAAACGGACGCTACGAGAGTGTTTCGGTCGGGTCGGGTCGGAAAAATGGAAGGGAAGGTATGGAAAATCAAGTGAAAGAGTATGAAGTCGTAAAGGAGATTGGCGGCCGGAATTTGATCCTCAGATCGGGCAAGCTGGCCAAGCAGGCCTCAGGGGCAGTTTGGGTTCAATATGGTGATTCGGTAGTGATGGTTGCCGCCACGGCGGCCAAGCCCCGCCGGGAAATCGACTGGTTCCCGCTCTTCATGGACTATCGCGAGAAGCAGTACTCCGCCGGAAAGGTGCCCCGCGGATTCTTCAAGCGCGAAGGACGCCCCACGGACAAAGAGATTCTGACCATGCGGCTGATGGACCGCCCGTTGCGGCCCCTGTTTCCGGACGGCTACAACGACGAGGTCCAGATACAGGCCATCGTCTTGAGCTTCGACCCGGAAAACGAGACGGACGTCATGGCCATGATCGGGGCCAGCGCCTCGGTCTGTGTCTCGCCCATCCCCTTTAACGGGCCGGTCGGATCGGTGCGCGTGGGTCGCCTGGACGGCGAACTTATCATCAACCCGACCATCGAGCAAACCAAGCAGTGCGACCTCGAGATTCTCATGTCGGGCACCGACACCGAGATCAACATGCTCGAAGTCAGCGCCGGCGAGGCCAGCGACGAGGACCTGATGCAGGCCTTCGAGCTGGGGCACAAGGCCATCAGAGAGATCGTCGCCATGCAGGCCGAGCTGGCCAAGATGGTCGGCGTCGAGAAGACCTGGACGCCGCCGGAGAGCGACCCCGAACTGCCGGCCGTGGTCGCCAAGTACGAGGACCTGTTGATCGCCTGCCTGGAACTGTCGGGCAAACAGGCCCAGGCCGAAGCCCTCGACGAACTGAAAGCGAAGGTCCTCGACGAGATCAGCCCCGAGGAGGTCGAGGAGCCGCGCTTCGAGCGCTCAGCCGTGGCCTCGGAATTCGGCAACCTTAAGAAGAAGGCCATTCGCCAGCGAATATTGGCCGGCATTCGACCCGACGGACGCAAGCCCGACCAACTCAGGCCGATAAGTTGCGAGGTCGGCATCCTGCCGCGGACACACGGCTCGGCCCTCTTTACTCGCGGCGAAACACAGGCTCTGGTGGCCGCCACGCTGGGCACCGGACAGGACCAGCAGGTCATCGACGGACTGGCCCCGGAGTATAAGAAGTCGTTCATGCTGCAGTACAACTTCCCGCCCTTCTCGGTCGGTGAGGTCAAACCCATCCGCGGACCCAGCCGCCGCGACATCGGGCACGGAAACCTGGCCGAGCGCTGCCTCCAGGCGGTGATGCCCAAGCCGGACGATTTCGCCTACACGGTCCTGGCCGTCAGCGAGATTCTCGAGTCCAATGGCTCCAGCAGCATGGCCACCGTCTGTGGTGCAACGCTGGCCATGATGGACGCCGGCGTCCCGGTCAGCGATCCGGTGGCCGGCATTTCCATCGGACTGGTCAAGGAAGGCGACCAGCAGATTCTGCTCACCGACATCCAGGGCGCCGAGGACCATTACGGCGACATGGACTTCAAGGTGGCCGGCACGCAGAACGGCGTCACCGGCATCCAGCTCGACGTCAAGGTCGCCGGCTTGTCGATGGAGACCGTTGGCCAGGCCATCAAGCAGGCCCGGGTCGCCCGCACGGAACTACTGAAGATCATGATCAGCACGCTCAACGCGCCGCGGCCGGAAATCAGCGAATACGCGCCGCGGCTGCTCCTGATTCATATCGATCCCGAGAAAATCGGCAAGGTCATCGGCCCGGGCGGCAAGATCATCAAGGCCATCCAGGAAGAGACCGGAGCCCGCATCGAGATCGAGGACGACGGCAGTGTGATGATAAGTTGCGTGGACGCCAAGGGCGCCGAACAGGCTCGCGAACGGGTCGAGCAGATCACCGAGGACGTCAAGATCGGCAAGGTCTACACCGGCAAGGTCATGAGCATCAAGGACTTCGGAGCATTCATCGAAGTGACGCCGGGGCAGGACGGCCTGTGCCACGTTTCGGAACTGGCCGAGACCTACGTCAAGAACATCGAGGACGTCATCAAGCTCGGCGACGTGGTTCGCGTCAAGGTCATCCAGATCGACGCCCAGGGCCGCATCAAGCTGTCTCGCAAAGCCGCCCTCAAGGAGGAGAAAGACGCGGTCGCCGCCAGCGAGTAGCCGGCAACCGCTCAAACGTTGTCTCTTGCTTCGATCGCATCAAGACCCGCATGTCCGCTCTTGGACCTCTGCGGGTCTTGACAGTTTGTCGCCGGGTGCGTCCGGTTCTGGAGGTACGGCCGAAGTGTCCGCCGAGATCGTCCTTCTCATCGCCGTCATCAGCGTCGCCGCAGGCGCCGCCGTCGGCGCCGTTTTGGCCGTCCGCCGGGCCCGCAGCGCACACTGCCGGGCCGACCAACTCCAGCAGCAGGTCACCGACTCCCGGCGAATGGCCTACGTCGGGCGACTCACCAGCGGACTGGCCCACGAGATCAAGAATCCCCTGTCCACGCTCAACCTCAATCTCCAACTGCTGGCCGAAGACCTCAACCATCCGACGACCGAGACCGAGCGCCGCACGGCCCGCAAGCTCGAGGTCCTGCAGCACGAGACCAGGCGGCTCGAGGAAATCCTCGACGACTTTCTCCGTTTCGCCGGGCGAATGGAATTGCAGAAGCGCCGCATCGACGCCGCGGAGATGATTCGCGACCTCCTGGCTTTCTACGAACCGCAGGCCGCACAAAAAGGGATCACCGTTCGCGAAACGATTCCCGACGACTTGCCGCCCATCGAGGCCGACGCCGACCTCTTGAAACAGGCCATGCTTAACATTATCCTTAACGCCCAGGCCGCCATGAGCGAGGGCGGTGAACTGATGGTCGCCGCCCGGGCCGAAGGCGGCACTCTGGCCATCAGCATCACCGACACGGGATCGGGAATACCCGAGGACCGCCTGGGGCGAATCTTCGAGGCCTACTACTCCTCGCGGCCCGGCGGCACAGGACTCGGACTGCCCACGGTCAAACGCATTGTCGCTGAGCACGGCGGCACTATCGAGGTGACCAGCGACCTCGGCCGCGGCACGCAGTTTGTCATCCGCCTGCCGGCACTTGGCGAAAAGGTCACGGAAGGCTCACAATGAGTAACACCCAACCTAAGGCCCGCATCCTGATCGTCGACGACGACCGCAACCAGGCCGACGCCGTGGCCGAGGTCCTGCAGCGGGCCGGACACGACTGCGTGGTGGTGACCGCGCCGCAGCGGGCCGCGGACATCCTTCAGTCGCGGACCTTCGACCTGGTCGTCACCGACCTGATCATGCAGGACCTCGACGGCATGGACATCCTGCGGGCCGTCAAGTCCGTCAATCCGACCACCGAGGTCATCGTCATCACCGGACACGCGAGCATCGAGACGGCCGTCGAGGCCATCCGCCAGGGCGCTTACGATTACATCGAGAAGCCGCTGAACATCGACATCCTGCGCGACCGCGTGGCCAAGTCGCTCGAACGGCGGCGCCTGGTGGCCCGGACCCGCGAGTTGTCGGCCCAGATCGACGAGCGCTTCGGTTTCGCCGGCGTGGTGGGCAACAACCCCGAGATGCGGCGGCTTGTCGAGATCGCCAAACAGATCGCCCCGACCAACACCACGGTTCTTATCACCGGCGAGAGCGGCACCGGCAAGGAACTCCTGGCCCGGGCCATCCACAACAACTCGCCTCGCCGGCACCGTAATTTCGTGGCCCTGAACTGCGCCGCCCTGTCGGAAGGAATCCTGGAAAGCGAACTGTTCGGCCACGAGAAAGGCGCCTTCACCGGCGCCGCCGGACAGCGGAAAGGTCGCTTCGAGTACGCCGACGGCGGCACGTTGTTCCTGGACGAGGTCGGCGACATGCCCATGAGCACCCAGATCAAACTGTTGCGCGTGCTCGAGGACGGCGAAGTCATGCGCGTCGGGTCGAACGAGCCGGTCCGCGTCGACGTGCGGCTGCTGAGCGCGACCAACCGCGACTTGGCCGATGCCATCGCCGAAAAAACCTTCCGCGAGGACCTCTACTTCCGCCTAAAGGTGGTGACACTGGCCCTGCCGCCGCTGAGGGAACGGGCCGAGGACATCCCCCTGCTGGTCGACTACTTCCTCCAACAGTTCGCCGAGCGGCACGGCAAGACGGTCACCGGGCTCACCACCCCCGCCCTGCAGGCCCTGCAGGCCTACTCCTGGCCGGGCAACGTCCGGGAACTGCGAAACACGATCGAGACCATGGTCGCCCTGGCCACCGGCGAGGTGCTCGACGTGGACCAGTTGCCGCCCGATATTCCCGGGGCCATTCAGCAGGCGCCGACCCTGGCCAACCTGGGCAAGATGACGCTCCAGGAGGCCGAGCGGCAACTCATCGCCAACACCCTCAAAACCACCGCCGGCAACCGCCAGGAAGCGGCCCGCCAACTCGGCATCGGCGAGCGAACGCTGTACCGCAAGATCAAGGACTACGGCCTGTAGTAGGGGCGCCAGAGCCCTTGCGACCGCATGCGGTCCTACCGACTTTCCCGATGTGGAATGCGTGCCCGTCGAACTTGCTGTGTTCTTGCTGCCCGGGGCTGCGCTTCGTATAATGCCCGCAACTCTGGAGCGTCCATGGGCATCATTCACAAACTCGATCCACACCTGGTCAACCAGATCGCGGCGGGCGAGGTCATCGAACGTCCGGCCAGCGTCGTCAAGGAGTTGATCGAGAACTCTCTGGACGCCGAGGCATCGCAACTGGAGATCACGGTCGAAGAGGGCGGCAAGAAACTGATCCGCGTGACCGACGACGGTCTGGGCATGGCGGCCGACGACCTGGCCCTGGCCGCGACCAGCCACGCCACGAGCAAACTCGCCGGCAGCGACGAACTGGACCACATCACGACCTTCGGCTTCCGGGGCGAGGCCCTGCCGTCGATTGCTTCGGTCAGCCGCCTGACCGTGACAACCCGGCCGGCCGACCAGGTCGAAGCCCACAGCATTACCGTCGAGGGTGGCCAGGCGGGCCAGCTGCGGGTCGCCGGGGCGGCGCCCGGCACGACGGTCGAGGTGCGGAACCTTTTCTATAACATTCCCGCCCGTCGCAAGTTCTTGAAGGCCGACGCCACTGAACTGGGCCACATTGTCGAGGCGGTGGCCCGCGTGGGACTGGCCTATCCGCAGGTGGCCCTGCGCTTGCGGCACAATGGCCGCATGGTGCACGACCTGCCGCAAGCCAAGGGCCTGCGGGAGCGGGTCGAGGCATTCTACGGCCGCCACCTGGCCGAGTCGCTGATCGAGGTCCAGAGCGACACCCCGGCCGGGACAATCCGGGGCCTGGTCGCCCCGCCGTCCGAGAGCCGCACCTCGACCAAGTGGCAGTTCCTCTACATCAACGGCCGCTACATCCGCGACCGCAGCCTGAT
>JAACEH010000355.1 GCA_011682595.1 Anaerolineaceae bacterium | reverse complement strand
GCTCTCGGTCACCACCAGGTCCAGGTGGATCGACACGTCCGGCAGCCCTACCTTGCCGGCCGCCAGGCGATCGAGCATGTCGACCGTAGTGTCCCCAACAATCGAGTGAGGGGATAAGACCCGCGTCACCGGTGGCCCCCACGGATTCGGCACATTGCCCATAGACCTCTCCAGATCGAACGTTGCGAGGCTGATCTGGCCGGGGACCTCCAGGCAAAAGTCGCGGCACTGCTGCTGAAAGAGCCACCACAGGCCCCAGTAGCCGAAGGCCACCGCCGTGGGGCGGTTGGGCAGCCGCAGCAAGTGTGCAAACAGATTCACATCCTCTCTGGGATCCAGGAAGTAGACCGGCACAGTACAGTCGGCAAACAGGCCCGTCTCTTTCAGATAGTCGACCCAACCGTCAACGCGTTGCTCTCCCATGTACAACCGGCTTTCAAATGCCGGAGAAACCAGGCAAAGGTTCCGATGCCCGAGTTCTGCGAAAGTCGAAGCCAGTTGCCGCGAACCATCGTATTCGTCCAACACGACGCTGGGAACAGAACTCGCAGGGACCCGGCGATTGAGGGCCACGATCGGAAGCCTTCGCCGCAGAAGCTCGTAAACAGCAACCAGATGCATTTCATCGATGACCATGATCAGGGCGGCGTCGAAGTCACGCCGAATGACTTCGTCCACGAATTCCAGTTGCCCCGCTTTTGCCCAATCGATGTACTCGACCTCCAGACCCCTGCGGGCCGCCGGAGGATCTATTATCCGCCGTACAACATCCTTGTAGTTGGGGTACGATCGTTGCACCGTGTCGGGCAACAAGACAGCAATCCGCCTGCTGTGGCGAGTTGAGTGCATGGCAAGGACGATATCCCTGGCCCGCTGGGCCGCTCCCGGCAGAATCTCGGCCGATCGCCTGGGCCGAGGCTCTATGAGGCCACTTTCGGCAGCCCGTCGCAGAGCCGCCACCATCGTCACCCGGGAGGCTCCGAAGTCGGCCTCCAATTGCCTGACCGGAGGCAGCACATTCAGATCGGCCCAGTCCCCCGCGGCCAGGCGACGCAGCAACTGCTCGAACACTATTTCGGTTCGTTTTCGCTTTTTCATTGCCTCCTCCGCCGGAGCAGCTTCGGCTGCGGCGACCGGGAACATTGCCAAAGGTGTAACTGGCGCTGATGCACCGGGGGCTACTTCGGCGCCGGCCCGATACTATCGGTCAGGTGCAGGTCCATGGACACACGGATATTCTTCGGATGAAGCTCACCGGCCAGCATGCGGTCGAGCATTTCCATCATGCATTCAGACGACCGTCTGACGTTGTCGGTAATTGTGGTCAGCATCGGGCACCAGGAAGGCGTCCGCGTGCCGTAGATGGTGTCAAAGGTAGCGAAACTGATCTCCTCGGGAACCTTGAGGTGAAACTCCCGGCGACTCTTGACGAAAAGGTCCCACAGGTAGGCATACCCAAAGACCACGGCCGTGGGGCGGTTCGACAGGCGGAACAGCGGCTCAAACAGATCGAGGTCTTCTCGCGGCTGGAGATAGTAGACGGGCATGGCGCAGCTTTCCAGCAGGCCGGCCTCGCAAGATAGTCGATCCAACTGTTGACCCGCTGCTCGCCTTCCCGCAGCCGATTGTCGAAGGCCATGTAGACCAGGCAGAGATTGCGGTGGCCGAGCGCCGCCAGGGCCGAGGCGATCTTACGTGATCCGCCCTGCTCGTCCAGCAGGATCGACGGCACATCGGTCTCAGGAACGTGCCGGTTGAAAGTCATCACCGGAAACCGGCGCCGCCGGAACTCATACATCGAGGCCAGCATCTGAGTATTGACGCCGAAAGCCAGGGCGGCGGCAAACCCGCGGCGGATGATCTTCTCGACAAAAGCCGCCTGGTCGGTATGCGGCCACTCGACGAGTTCGAGTTCAATATCCTTCCTTGCCGCGGCAGGGCCGATGTCCTGTTCCAGCAACTGCCCGAAGGTGAATCTCACTTTCCCCGGCCCCAGATGCTCGGGCCACAACATGGCCACGCGTCTCTTGCCGGGGCGGGAGTGCAGGTCGGCCAACAACTGGGTCGCCTGCTCGGCCGCTTGGGGCGCGACGGACGTGAAGTGGCGAGGGCGAACGCGGATCACTCCCCGCTCGGCCGCCCGGCGCATTGCCGACAGGACGGTCACCCGAGAGACGCCGAACTCTGTCTCCAGTTGCCGCACAACCGGCAGCCTCTGCCCCTCGGCCCACTGCCCCTCGGCCAGCCTGCGGAGCAGACCTTCATAGACGCTATCAGTCAGTGTTCGCCGTGACACGTTCAGCCCCCATACGGAAAAGGCCAGACGATCGATGAACTTGATGCACATCCCTGGTGGTATAGCCCGGTGGTTCAAGTAAACATACCCTGTAATGGCGGGCCTGTCAACCGGACCGCCAGAAAAAGTTGACTCTGCGCCGCCCTGGCCGCAAGAAACGGCGCAACTATTTGGCGTCCAACCCGTTACGACAGGCACGGCAAACCCCCTGGCCTCGTGGTGCAAACCCCCTCTGCGGTTGCATGAGCCGCGACTATGACCTATACTTCTATGGCAAATCAATGGGGGGTGGCTGCGTAACGAACAAAACTGGAGTGATACGCTCCGAAGGGACATCCCCGGACGAAAATGGGGCCTGTCTGTCGTTTCTTTGAAATGTTAGTGTCCTGGGCCGGACTTGCGCTGGGGTTCGGCCCAGAGAGTCTTCCATGAGTACACCCATACCAAGCCCTTGTAGGGGTTGTTGCCCATAAGAATCACGCTGGAATGGGCAACTACAGCAGCAGGGAGCGTCGCGACGCTCCCCGCTGTATTTTTTTTTGCCTGCCCCGCCGTTTCACACACCAACTATTGCCGGTGCCGTGATTGCAGTAGGGGCGACCCTTGCGGTCGCCCGCGAGGGGAATCATGCCGACATTCGCGGGCACCCGCAAGGGGTGCCCCTACAGCACGCCACCTAGAACCGGCCACACCCCACACACACACCCGGCAAGGCCGCGCGTTTGACAGGCCCCACGGCCCCTGATAGAATGCCTGCTCAAGGGCCCGTTCCCGGTGCAATCGGGCTCTTGCTGCAGAAGAACCCCAGGACCGCATTAAGCGTGATGAAAGGAGCATTATGGGCATTAGCGCAACGGAAATGAAGAAGGGCATGGCCCTCAACCACGACGGGCGGCTGATGATCGTCATCGACTGGCAGCACACCAAGCCCGGCAAGGGCGGGGCCTTCCTGCAGACCAAGCTCAAGGACCTGATGACCGGCCAGGTGCTGGACTACCGTTTCCGCAGTTCCGACAC
>JAACEH010000130.1 GCA_011682595.1 Anaerolineaceae bacterium | reverse complement strand
ACGGTCGGACGGATGAACAGGTCCGCCGTCCCGCCGGCGGACTCGCGCACGATGTGAACGTGCGGTATTATCTGGCTGTACTCGCCCCACAGGACGGCATTGATCAGGGCCGCCCCGAGCAGGGCCTGCAGGTAAGCATTGCGGCGGTTGAGAAGCTCGCTCGCCCAGACCATCGGAAAGATAAACAGGATGCCGAAGGCGTTTTCGATGCCGCCGGTGGACTGCCACAGGAAAGCCACGCAGGCCAGGTCGCAGACGATCTGCACGTTGGCTATGACGTGAATGAGCCGCGGACTCAGGGTGCCGCGGCTTCGGAATCCCTTGATCAGCAGGGCCAGGACGGCGTTGTAGAAAAACAGGGCGAAGACTGCGGCGCCGATCCGCCCGACCACGTACTGCTCGCCGGTGAAACGAATGCCGAAGACGTGCCAGGAGATCAGCAGGAACAGCAAGGCCACCAGCCCCGCGAACCAGCGGATCGAGATGAACCAGGACAGCCTCAGGGCCAGTTCGCGATCCGTCAGGCTCCACGGTTGCGTGGCCGGTTGGTCAGGCGCTGGCCTCATGATGGTCTCCACTCGCCGGCCATCGGACCGCAGGCGGAGGCCGGGCTGCACAATGTCACCTTAGAATGTGCCAATCGGCAAAAAAATGCTTTTTCGATTCGTTCGACCCAGAGGCTCTCGACGGGTCGCGGCGCCGGCTGGCCGGTGGCTTACCTGGCGCGGAAGATTTCTTTTGGAGCGGGCGATGGGGATCGAACCCACACAACCAGCTTGGAAGGCTGGGGCTCTACCATTGAGCTACGCCCGCCCGCACCGGGTACGGCAACAGAAGAAAAGAAAATGGTGGGCGGAGGAGGATTTGAACCTCCGAAGGCTGAGCCAACAGATTTACAGTCTGTCCCCTTTGACCACTCGGGAATCCGCCCACGCATCTAATAGAAGTCGTGGAAAAGCCATCCGGCCGACCGACCCCGCAAAGGGCTGGACGGACGGGCTGCACATCCAGAAAATTGTTATCATCCCGGCCGCCCAAGGCCGGCATGCCTGGCCACTGCTGGAGCTGGCGGTCGGAATCGAACCGACAACCGCCGGTTTACAAAACCGGTGCTCTACCGTTGAGCTACGCCAGCAACGCCTTGAAACGCCGAATGTTACCCCTAAGAGGCGCACTTTTCAACCTCTTTCTGCTATCGGCATGCCGGCGGCGGCCCATCAGTCAATGCCGGGCCCGAAAAACAAACGGGGAAGGCTGCACGCTGGGCCGCCTTCCCCCGAATCTTGCGATCGTGCCGCCGGTCGGCTTACATCGGCCCCCCGTCCCAGCCGGAATCCGGCTGGCCCTGCCTCTGGCGCATGCGGCGCTCCATCTCCAGTTGCCGACGCTGCTGCATCTGCATTATGGCCATCTGCATCTTCATGACATTCATCACGCCCCGCTGAATCTCGGAAACCGGCACGTGCATCTTGAAGGCCACCTCTCCCTTGGTCAATCCCAGACTCATGACCGACATGGGCACGGGCGCGTTGCCGGCGGCCTGGGGTGGAGGCGCCGGCATTCCAAAGCTTGTGAGCATCAGGTCGACGACCGTGTCAACGTACGTCGAGATGGAGACCATGGCCACTACGTTCGCCTGCGGCAGGGCCTGTTTGCGAAGGGCGACCACATCTGGCGAAGTGGCCAGGCCGCCGCCGTTACGGACGACCTCCACGAGCTTGGCCAATGCGTCGGGCTTCTCACCGGCAACCGAATAAGCGTAGCCGCCGCCATAGGCGAGCCACTGATTGAGCGAGTCGCCGCCGAAGAACTGCTTCATAATCTGGGCTGGATCGGGCCCCGGCCCCATCGGCGCGTCGGGCCAGTTGATCTTCACGGCCAACCGGTCGACCGACAGGTCGCCGACCTTCTGGACGTCTTTCTCGTACTTGATGTCGATGTCCATCTTCGGAGCGTCCGGCCCCATCGTCGCCGTCATCTTCATCAGGTTGTCCATCATCTTCTTGTAGGCGCCGGCGAAGTCGGCCATACTCTTGCGATAGGCTTCCACGTCCTTGACCTCGATGACCGAAAGCCCTTTCATCGACAGGCCGCCGGTCGGGCTCTTCAAGGCGACCGAGGCCCCGCGGTTGCCCAAGGCTTCGCCCAGATCCACCACCTTGGCGAGCAACTCAACGTAGCTTTCGGTGAGCGGCTTAGTCACCGTGTTCCATTCCTGCCCCTGCACCTCGCCTGCCGAGCGTTGGTAAAGCTCCAAACCCTTCGATCCGGCCTCCACGAGGTCCTTCAAGGCACCGGTCATCCTGGCTACGTCCAGCGAGTACCAGGCGGCGCACCAGTAGTTGTCTTTCGGCAGGTCCGGCGACAGCGTCTCTCCGATAGGCGGATGGCCGGTCAGGTAGACGGCCAGTTGGCCCTCCGGCTCAACGCCGCCGGCAAACTGGAGGTCCACCCCCAGCGGCCCGATCCCGGCGCTGAAGCCGGCCCACCTCAACTCCCGGGCGTAACCCCAGCCCTTGTCCATCCACTTCAAGGCCATCTCAAGCCCGGCCACCTTGGCTGCGGCACGCTCTTTGGCCTTGGCCGCTTCGGCAGCGGCGTCTTGACCATCGGCATTTCCTTCGGCCCCCTCCTCGGCCTTGCCCTCGCCGTCGGCTGCACCTTGTTCGGCCTTGGCGGAGGCCAGCTCTTCGCCGAGTTTCCGGCGGGCCTTCTTGTACTCGGGTTCGACGAGCGTCATGACCTCGGCCAGGTTGATCATGCCGTAGATGTCCGCCCCGTCGGCCATTCGCTTCTGGGTCGCCGGCAACTCGACGCCCGGGGGGCTGTCCTTCAGGCTCATCAGAAACTCGCGGTGCGACACCAGGACATAACCGTTATAAGGCAGGCAGTACTGGTCGCCAAAGTCGCGAAACTTGTAGAGCCCGGCCTCGTCGGGCTGGGTCTGGCCGACCAGGGCCTTGAAGTCGACCGGCTTGAGCACCAGGCCCCAACCGCTTTCCCGGCCCATCTTCGGTGTCATCAAGAATATGACGGCCATCGGAGCGTTGACGTCGAACTGGCCCGACTCGACGTTCAGCTCATTGCGCAGAAACTTCTTGATCAGGTCCGTCGGCGGCTGCCCGCCCGGACCACCCTGGGGCGGCATGACCTTTTTGATCAGTTCGGTGATTTCGCCGTCCAGTTTGGCGGCACTGTCGATGACGATGAAGGCCGTCGCCTGGCGGGGGATCTTGCTGAGAATCCCGTCGGCCCCCGAAACGGTCCCCGCCCCGACAAGCATCGTGACAACGGCCAGCCAACTTGCAGCAATCGTCGATCTAGGCATGTCTGTTGCTCCTCCCTATTATGTCCATGCGGCGCACCGGCCCTATGATGATAACGCCCCAACCCCGTGGAAACATCCCGGCTAGCTTCACCGTGCCGCACCGTGGCTCAGGCATTGTAACAAGTGGACAAGCAAGGGCCACAAGAAATGTCCGACCCTTTGCATGGGACGAGAGGGGGACGAAAAGATGTCTGTGCGGCGGCCCCGGCCGTCAGCTTTGCAGGCGAGCCAGCTTGAGCAGGTGGCTGGCCATCTCGAAATCGGGCTCGGCCGCCAGGAGCCGCGACAGCAGGTCGGCGGCATCCTTGTAGCGGCCGTCGAAGTAGTAAATGTAGGCCAGCAGGAAGCGCTTGTTCAGGTCGTCGCTGCGGAGCTGGGCCAGGTGCTCGAGGTCCCGAAGCCGGCTGTCCAGGTCCTTGCGGTCGCCGTAGAACTCCTCGAGTCGGAAGTTGTAGAGCCCGATGTTCGGCTCCTGCAGCAAGGCCTCTTTAAGCTTCTTGGTGGCGTAGGAGTACTCGCCGTTGGCGAAAGCCGCATGGCACTCGGCGAACTTCGGAATCACGTTATCCGGTTCCAGACCCGCGGCGGTGGTGTAGGCTTCGGCCGCCTTGGTGTAGCTGCCCATGAAAAAGTAGAAGTCGCCGCGGTTCATGTAGTCCTGGTACGTCTGCGGGCTCTTGACCGCTTCGACCAGCGCCTTTCGCTCCTCCGGGGTCAACTCGGCCCGCCCGGTGAGTTGCTGAAACTCGCCACGCGTCATCGTCCCGTCGGTTCGCATCGGGCGGCGAATCATGGGCGATATTCGCCCGCTCTTTTTCACCTTCAGCAACTCGGCAGCCACCTCGTCGCCCCCCGCGGCAAGCGACGTCAGCCGGTTGTCGGCCCGCTCCCAGAGGCCGTGGAAGAGGTCGATATAGGCCATCAGAAACTGCAGACCGTTGTCCTTCGGGCTCTTGAGCAGAGCCGCCTCGAGCGTCACCCGGGCCTCGGCCAGGTCCTCGGCGTCGCTGAACACATCCTGAAGATTCACGCCGAGAATCTTGAACTTATCGGTTTTCCACTTCTTGGCCAGGACCAGCGACCGGCGAAGATGCTTTGAGGCCGGCTCGAACTGCCGGGCGGCGAAAAGGCTCTGCCCGGCCGCTTGGGCGAACAGGCTGCTCGTGGCGTCGCGCCGGGCCAGCAGAACCCAGACCTCGGCGGCCGCCCGGTACCGCCGATTGCTGAACAGGTAGTTGCCCATGGCTGCCAGCTGACTGTCGTAGAACTCCTCCAGCGACTGGCCCTCGGGAAGTTTGCCGTTGCGAAACATCGCCGCCACGGCCTGAAGCAGACGCTTGTCGGCAATCGTTTCCTGGGTCTCTTCCGAGAACTCCGACAGGAACGACTGCGGATCGGCAAGGTGCCCCCGCTGCAAACACATCAGGCAATAGTAACCGTAGTCGTACTCTTGCGGCTTGTCGCGCAGGCCGAACGGAAAAACGAACTGGAAGAACGACTGGCTCAGATCGTCCGACCTGGCCAGCCGCTCGCTGCCGAGCATGGCGCTGAGTTCGAGGCTGCCCACCTGCAGGTTGGCGAAGCGAGCCCGCTGCGACAGGGCGAAACTCTCCAGGCTCCTCAGCCGCAGGCCGATCAACTCCGGACGCAAGGCGCCCAGATCCAGCTTCGCCGGCGACAGGCCGCCGGCCATACGCGACGGGTTCATGCCGAAGCGGGCCGCCAGAAGGCCCGTCGGGGCCCCGCCGCCGGCCCGCTGGCTGAATCGCGAACTGCTGGTCACCGCGCCGATGTTTTGGCCCAGTCGCTCACTGGGAAGACTTTCCCCGCTGAAAAGACGCTGCTGCCCCCAGGCGCTGTGACAGAGCGAAAACACCGCGACGACAGCCAGAAGCGAAACCGGTCTTCTGCCCATTCTCATAGCCTGCGATCCTCCATAGATCCGCTTCGGTGGAGTTCCGGCCCCTGTTGCACAAGGCCGCCCCGCCACAGCGGCAACGACCCTCCTATCCCTACATTTTCGGCTCCCTTGACCGAAATACCAGAGAAAATTTCACCCCCTCTCGCCGCGGGTGCCCTTTGCCACCTGCAGGATCACATCCGGGCCCGCCAAAAATCCCAAGGCTACCCTTGAGATCATACCGCCGGTGACGATAGAATGCCCGCTGTTTCGTATGGCCCGTCGTACCGCAGACAATAGTGGGAAGGAGCAACAGTATGCCGCTGGACCTGAGCACGCTTGTTCAGAAAAATGAGAAACGCATCGTCTTGGTGGTCGCCGACGGAATCGGCAGCATCCAGGCCGGACCCAACAACCTGACCGAACTCCAACAGGCCGCCACACCCAACCTCGACCGCCTGGCCGCCGAGGGCACCTGCGGACTGATGGACCCCGTGCTGCCCGGCATCACACCCGGCAGCGGGCCCGGCCACCTGGCCATGTTCGG
>JAACEH010000129.1 GCA_011682595.1 Anaerolineaceae bacterium | reverse complement strand
TCGGCCAGCACGCCGCCGGCCACCTGGTCTCCACCCAGCCGGCCGGCAAGGCCGTCAACGTGGCCCGGGTCCTGGAGCACCTGGGCCGGCCCTGTATTCTGACCGGCTTCGTCGGCCAGGGGCAGCGGCTTATGTTCGAGGAGAGTTTCGACGCCAAGATCGTTCAGACCCAACTTTTCGCCGCGCCGCAGCCGACCCGCGAGAACGTCACCCTGGTCGACCTGGCCAAAGGCACCGAAACGCACATCCGCGACACCGGCCACGGCGTGAGGACCGAAGACATCGCCCGGCTGACCAGGAAACTCGACATCCTGGCCCGGCCGGACGTCTGGATGGTCTTCGCCGGCAGCCTGCCGGGCGGCCTGACGACCGAAGCCTTCCGCCGGATGCTCCGCGGCGTGACCGAGAAGGGGGCCCGGGTGGTCCTGGACTCCAGCGGCCAGGCCATGTCGGTGGTCCGCCACGTTCCGGTCTGGCTGATCAAACCGAATTGCAGCGAACTGGCGGAACTGACCGGCCGCCCGACGACCGGCAGCCAGGAGATTCTGGCCGCCGCGGACCAACTGAAAGGGGCGGCCGAAGTGGTCATGGTCAGTGCGGGCCCGCAGGGATGCTACCTGTTCCAAGGGCAACTCGCCCTGCACGGCTGGGTGCCCCGCCTGCCGAAGAAAGTGGCCAACACGGTCGGTTGCGGTGATTCGCTGCTGGCCGGGTACCTGGCGGCTGCAACCCGGTCCTGCGAGCCGGCCGAATGTCTTCGCCAGGCCGTGGCCGCAGGAACCGGGGCCTGTTTCCAGGTCCGGGCCGGCGTCGTCGATGCGGACGAGGTCTCACAGTTGGCCGGCCTGGTCGAAGTGGAAGTCCTGTCCGAATAGCGGACTCTGCCAACGGTCTGAGGCGGGGGGACAAGGCGAAGGTCACTCACCGGGCGGTGGATCGGCGCCCTCCGGGGCCAGCCTTTTGAGTTTCACCGCCTGTCCGTTTACGCGAACCTCTATCTTCAGGCCCACACCTCCCGGCGCGTTGCCCGGTGCGCCGTCACCGTCCTGTTGTTCGGCGTCCTCGCCTTCGGGCTTCTGCGGCGGCACGTCCTTCCACTCGCCCTCGGGGTCACTCACCCAATACTCGATTGGCGCGTTTCCGCGTCTTCGAAGGATCAGCCCGTGGTCGTCGGCATAGACGATCCCGGCCGGCCGGCCATCGGGCCTGGCCAGGGTGAAGATCCGCTCTCCCGTGGCCAGTTCGTAGACGAATTGGCGGGACACAAATCTCTGGCCTTCCTTTACCCTCACTCCCAGGACGAAACGCTTGGCGTATCGCTGCAGGATCGTGGCGTTCCGCCAGGCGGGATCGCTCAGCTTCCAGATTTCGTCGCCGTCGGCGACCCGCAGCATCGCTATGCCATAGCCCCACGAGACAAGCAGTCGCCGGTCGTCAATGAGCAACATGGTCATTGACCGCCCCATCTTGGGGGCATAGTTCCAGAGCACCTTATGGTTCTCGGTGCTGACGGCATACAGGCCGTCCGGCGGGCGAGCCAGCAGGAGCACGCCATTATGGACCACGGCCGTGCGCTGCGTCCTGCGAGGCCTGGTGTTTTCTCTTTTGGGGAGCGCCACCAGGGGGCCAACCCGGCCGGTCTGAACGTCCATGATTGCCACCTTGTCGGCGGCGTTGTTGAAGATGGGCCAGAAGCGGCTGCCCGGCCGCGCGATCCGCGGAAGGACCAGAGCCTCGCCGAAACGCACCTCTTGCTCCAGGTCGCCCGTGGCGATATCCCATATCAGGATTCGCTTCTTCATCCGCGCCGGCCGCAGAGGAATGCCCCAGGTCTTGCGGCCGTGGAGCTGGAACCCCCCGTGGCCGATTCCCGATGGGTAGCTGATGGTCTGAATGGTGTACCCGTCGCGCAGGTCGATCAGGTGCAGGTTGAAGCTGGTGGCCACGGCCAGCGTGTCGCCGAGTTCGGTCACCCGGTTGGGATAGACCTTCGATCCAGTGTTGAAGCCGGTGTCGCCGTAGCGCAACGCGCCGGTCACCGACTCGGTCGACTCGAACACTTGTCGCCGATGTTGCGGCTGCAGCCGGACCTGCCACCGCTTGGCGCCGGTTGCCGGGTCGATGCACCTGAGCTCTCCCCGCTCCAGTCCGTAGATGGCCTGGCGGCCCAATTGATATCGGTACCTGCTGCGGTCGGACTTCTTTTTCGCGGGGCTGCTCCATAGAACGCTCCCGTCGCTGCGGTCGACCGCGATAAGCTGCTCCTGGTTGAAGAAAAACAGCGGGCTTTCTTTCGCGTCGCCCACGGTCTGCAGGATTCCCCGGGTGTTGAAACTGTCCACCGACGGCACCGGCTGCATGTTCTTCAGCTTCTCGTCCTCCGCTTCCAGGGTCCAGGCCAGGCGGTAGGGGGGATCCGGGAAAGCCGGCGGCCGGCGGGCTTCCGTCGTGAGGTTCCCCCGCGGCACGTTGCGGACCAGTTGCTCCACGGTGACTTCCGTGCCGTCCAGGCGGCGCACGATTGCCTGGGGCCCTGCCTTGTCGGAAATCGCCTGGGCCTGCAGTTCGGCCAGCGTCTTCAGTCCCAGCCGCTGCGAGGTTTCCAGCAGAAGAGCCCGGTAGCGGTTCTTTCGATCGCCCTCGGGCGTCAGGTTCACCATGCGGATGAGCAGGCGATTGGCCTCCGCCGGGTCCCCGCCCAGGGCCAGGCCCAGGGCGTCATCGAGTGCCTTGCGGGCCGCCGTGCTGTTCGGCCAGCGGCAGGCGACTTCGATCAGGCCGTCGTAGTCGCTCCCGGCCAGGGCCTGGCGGCGGGCCGCCCGGGCGGCGGTCTCCCACGGCTTGTAGACCGCGCGGCCCTGGCGGCGGACTAACCGGGCGATCGCCTTCTCGGCCAGGATGCCCGACACCCCGGGCCCGCCCGGCCCGCTGACCAGAATGTGCCGCAGGCCGGGGACGTCAAGGATTTCACGCAGCGCGGCAATCGCCCGGCGGGCGTTGCGCCCCTGGTAATACTCGGCCCGCAGAAACGCCTGGCGGCAGATGCTGTGACCGTCACGGGCGCTGGATTTCATACGGTCCAGGAGCCGCTGGACAAGGTGCTCCGGCGTTCGGGCCTGGGCCTGGCGGAAATAGTCCTCGTACAACTGGTACAGCTCGGTGGCCAGTTGGCCCTCGGGCGCCCGGGCCAGGGCCTGGTCAAGGTAGTCCAACCCCTGGGCCGTTTTCTCCAGCCGCAAGGCCGCCGCCCCGAGGCTTACCAGCGGCCCCGCGTCCTCGGGATTCTCGGCTGCCTGGGCCAGGAACTGGCGGCGAGCAGTGTCCCAATCCAGGTAGCTGACGGCCCGCTGTTCGGTCACCACGATCAGCCCGTGGGATCCCACGGCCAGGTTGCCGCTGCGGGACCCGGGCGGCAGCGTGGCCTGGGCGTCGGTCTTCCCCGTGGCCAGGTCGACTCTGGTGACACCCGAAACAACGGGCACCAGGAGCTTGCCGCGGGCGATGGCCGGTTCGCCGGTGGCCGGTTCGCTCAGCGGGCGGGCCGGCCAGGCCGGTTGGCCGCTCAGCATGTCGAAGACCATGACGCTGCTGCCCCATGCCACGCCGCGGCCGCGGTCCACCGCCAACAGGTTCACTGCGCCGGAGGCCTTCCTGCGCCACAACAGTCTGCCGTCGAGCCAGTCGTAGGCCTCCAGGTCCGGAGCCACACAGCAGCCTGTCGCCACCGCGCCGCGGTCGACCAGCAGCCGCGGCAACCGGGCCAGGAAAAATCCGTTGACCAGTCGTTCGGAGAGCCCTTCAAACGGCTTGGCGCTTTCGTAGGGAACCTGTCGCATGCCCTTCATCTTGCGGGCCCAGAGAACTCGGCCGCTGATGATGCTCTGGACGGCCGTGACCCCCAGCCCGTTCGAAAACACCAGGCCGCCGCGAACGGCGACCGACGCGCTGACGTTGACGGGGCGAAAGTTCCAGGCATTCCTCTGGCCCACGAAACCCGCCGGATAGCCGGCGATCGGCTGCGACCAGAGCATGCGGCCGCTGTGACGGTCCAGGGCCGCGGTATAAATCTCGCCGTAGAAAGTCCCCGGCGCCCCGAGAGCCACAATCAGCACGTCGCCGGAAACGACCGGCATCCCCTCGACGCTCAACTCGCCGTACTCCAGGTCGGCCTTACGCGGATCCCACTTCCAGAGCACCAGGCCCGACCGGGCCGACAAAGCGTACAGGCTGGTCCTGAAAGCCCGCCTGCCTCCGAAAAGATTCCGCCGAACCCCTTGCCGGCCGTCGAGAGGATCCTCCAGCGGCACGTACACCACGTCGTCGACAACCAGCGGCTGCCTGGCCTGCGACTCCCCGGCGGGAACCGGTTGCGGATTGTCGCGAGTGTCGTGCCGCCACAGGAGCCGGCCGCTCCGCGTGTCGATGGCCCAGGCCGAGTACATGTGGGCCGCATAAAGAATCTCCCCTGCCAGCGTGGGGTAGATCGCAGAAGTGCGGGCTATGCCCGAGCGCATGTTGAAGGCCCGGCCGCCCCGCGATTGCTGTTTGCCGGTCAACTCGAATTGCCAGATGTGTGTGGCCGGGGCCACCGGCCGGACGTCGGAGGTGACGCCGAGGCCGGCCGACGGGTCCGGCGAACGAGGCGCCTGCGACGGCTGGTCGGCCAGCCATTGGGCAGGGGGCCTTCCTTTCGAGCGAACGTCCAGGCGGACCGGCCGGTCGCCCAGTCGGCCGGCCAGGCGATGGGCCAATTCGGCCAGTCCCGATTCGCGCGCCGCCAGCGTGGCCCGAAGGATCAGCTCGTCGCCGGGAATGTCGCAGGAGGGGTGCTTGTCCAGGACGAGCTTGTAGTAATAGAGGGCCAGGGCGGGATAGCCCGACTCGCGCAGCCGGTCGCCCAGGGCGACCATCGCATCGTCGCCCACGTCGCTCAGGAACTGCTGATGGGCAACCTGCTCTATGTCCCGCAGGCGGCCGCTTCCGAGGGCCGCCCGCCACTGCTCCCGGGCCACTGCGTTTGTCGCGTTCCGGAATTCCTGCAGCCCCTCGGCCGGCCAGGCCAGAACGTCCTCGATGACCGTCCGCCAGATGGGCAGGTACAGCAGACCGTCCCGGCTGCTGACCGCGTCGGGATGTGCCCGGACCAGTTCCAGGTACCTCCGGCCGGCCTCGCTATAGGCCCCGGCCGCCGTCAGGTTGCGAGCAACCCGCAGCAGATTCTCCGCCGCGACGCTGGTGTTCAACTCCGGGCGAAACTCGTCGGAGGCTTCCTTGTCGGCTTTATCGTCCGCCGCCGCCCGGGCCTGCCCGTTTGCGGCGTTGCCGATGACTTCGACCTGCCCGTTCACCGCCTGGGCCACGAGCGGCCCCGCCGCGCCCGCGGAAGCCAATACCACCAGCAAGACCGGCAGAAACAATGGAAACCGGGAATTCCACCTCATGGAGTCTGAGCCTCAGCACGACAGGAACAACGGGCGGCCGACACGGTGCCGCCGGATAACACTATACGGTTTCAGCGGCTGCGAAAACCGGAAAATCCCCGTCGCCCGGGCCGTCTCGGTCGGCCGGCACGGAGAGAAAGCCACCTTGGGGGAAGGTTCGCAGAAGTGTTGTCGCCGCCGACTCTACCTGGACTTGGCAACCGGCACGTAGCGCCGGGCGCTTTCGGCGCCGACAATCAGCAGCCCCTGCTCGTCGGCCATGATGTTCACCCGACCGGGCGGCTCCGAGGGAGGCAACTCCGTGCGGCGACTGCTGCGGCCGGTTCGAGAGTCCAGCGTTT
>JAACEH010000128.1 GCA_011682595.1 Anaerolineaceae bacterium | reverse complement strand
TGGACGACCTGGCCCGCAAGGTCAGGAATGCAGCCGGCCGGAAGAAGTAACCGGAAGGAGCAGCGGATGAGTTGGAAGTGGGCCAGAAGGGCAGCCTTGGCGATGGCACTGGTCGCCGTCATCGCTGCCGCCCGGCCTGCGCTCGCCCAGGAGGCTCCGTCCGGGCCGATCGACAATTCGCTGATCCCCGACCTCACGGACATCGTCAAGCCGGCCCAGACGCCCGAGAGCATCTCCGGGAGCCTGCAGATCCTGGTCCTGCTGACGGTCCTGACCCTGGCTCCCTCGATCCTCGTGCTGATGACCAGTTTCACGCGGATCATCATTGTCCTGTCGCTCTTGCGGCAGGCCATGGCTACCCAGCAGTTGCCGCCCAACCAGGTGCTGATCGGGCTGGCCCTGTTGATGACGCTGATGATCATGGGCCCGGTCTGGCAGGACGTCAACAGCCAGGCCCTGCAGCCGTATCTGGACGGCAAACTGTCGCAGTCCGAGGCCCTGGCCAAGGCGGCCGTGCCGGTGCGGGAGTTCATGATTCGCCAGATCGAAACCGCCGGCAACCAGCCGGACGTGCGGATGTTCCTGGACTACTCGGGCCATGAGACCGCCGAGCGATGGGAGGACGTGCCGACCAGCGTGCTGGTGCCGGCCTTCGTCACCAGCGAACTGAAGACGGCCTTCCTGATGGGCTTCAAGATCTATCTGCCCTTCCTGATTATCGACATGGTGGTGGCCAGCGTGCTGATCTCGATGGGCATGCTGATGTTGCCGCCGGTTCTGATTTCGCTGCCCTTCAAGTTGCTGCTGTTCGTGCTGGTGGACGGCTGGCACCTGGTGATCGGCAGCCTGCTGAAGAGCTTTACGCCGATATAGTTCGTCCGGCGTCGCGTGTTGAGACGGCTGCGGGATGCGAGTTTTTGCGAGAGGTGGCTTGCGGATGACTGCGGAACAGGCAATCGACATCGGGCGGCAGGCGGTGATGGTCATGCTGCTGGTCAGCGCCCCCATCCTGCTGATCGGGATGATCGTCGGCCTGGTGGTCAGCATTCTCCAGGCGGTCACCCAGGTGCAGGAACAGACGCTGTCGTTCGTTCCGAAGATCATTGTCATGGCCCTGTCGGTCGGCCTGTTTCTGCCGTGGATTATCGTCAAGTTGCTTGAGTTCAGCAGGGAAATGTTTCAGTTGACTTTTTAGTAGGACGCCCCGAGCGAATGTTCGAACTGGCCAAAATCGTGGGACTGTTGCCGGCCTTCGCCCTGGTGCTGATGCGCATAACGGGCGTCATGCTCACTGCGCCGATCTTCAGCGCGGCGGCCATTCCCATGAAGGTCAAGGCCCTCCTGGTGGCGGCGATCAGCATCGTGGTCTTCCCGCTGGTCAGGATCAACATGGCCGCGGCGCCGTCTACGCTGCTCGGCACGGCCGCCGCCGGCGGGATAGAGTTGCTCATCGGCCTGACCATCGGCCTGGCGGTCAACCTCCTGTTCGTGGCCCTGCAGTTGGCCGGCCAGGTGATCGCCCAGCAGATGGGCCTGGGGCTGGCCCGCGTTTTCAACCCCATGCTCAACTCCGAGGTCGGCATCCTGTCGACATTCTACGTGGTCGTCGGGATGGCCTTGCTGCTGACCATGAACGGCCACCACCTGATTATCAGCGGCGTGCTGGACAGCTTCAAGGCCCTGCCGCCGATGACCGCCACCGTTCAGCCGGAGTTGCTGAGCACGGTGCGCGGCCTGCTGGTGGGCTGTTACGTGCTGGCCCTGAAGATGGCTGTGCCGACGCTGGTCATACTCTTGCTGGTCAGCCTGATGATGGGCTTTCTGGGCAAGACGGTTCCGCAGTTGAACATTCTGGTGGTCGGTTTTCCGTTGCGAATCGGCGTCGGCCTGATCGCCCTGATCGCAACCTTCGGCGTCACGCTGGTGGTCTTCAGCAGCGGTTATCGTCAGACGGTGGATGCGGTCAGGGAGATGATAAGCCAATTGGGCACTTAGCGTTTAGCGTTTGGCGCTTAGGCGCCGCCGGCTTCGGCCGTTGGCGCCACGAGGAACAAAAATGCCTGACGACAGTTTTGGTGACAAGACGGAAGTCCCAACCCCACGGCGCCTCGAAGAGGCCCGGGAGCGCGGGCAGGTGCCGCGGTCGGTCGACCTGACCTCGGCCCTGGTGCTGCTGGCCGGAGTGGGCATTCTCTACCTGGCCGGGGGCCGGCTGAGCCGGTCGCTGCTGGGGGCCATGGAAGAGATGCTCGGCTGCGGCGAAGTCGGCACGCTCAGTTCGCAGGCCGTGCTCGGGGATTTCGCGAAGTCGACCTGGCACTTCGGCCTGGCCGTGGCCCCGATCATGCTGGGCATCGCCCTGGTGGCCGTCCTGGCCAACCTGATTCAGAGCGGGCCGGTCTTTACGACGCACCCGCTGCAGCCGTCGCTGGAGAAACTGAACCCGGCCACAGGGTTTGGCCGCATCTTCTCGAAGCGGGCCCTGGCCCGGCTGGTCGGCAACCTGCTGAAACTGGGGACCATCGCCTGGATTTCCTATGTGGCCATCCTGGGCGACTACGAAAAAATTATCGGCCTGCCGCAAATGGGCGTGGCCGAAATGGCCCGCAGCAGCGGCTACCTGATCTGTTCGCTGGGCTTCAAACTGGCCGGGATCCTTCTGGTGGTGGCCCTCTTCGACTACATGTACCAGAGGTGGCAGTACCGCGAGGACCTGAAGATGACCAGGCAGGAAGTTCGCGAGGAGATGAAACGGATGGAAGGCGACCCGCTGATTCGCGAGCAGCGCCGCCACATCCAGCGGCAGATGGCCATGCACCGCATGAGCGCGGAAGTTCCCCGGGCCGACGCGGTGATAACCAACCCCACGCACTTCGCCATCGCCATTCGTTACGACACCGGCGAGATGGCGGCTCCGAAGGTGGTGGCCAAGGGGGCCGATCTGCTGGCCAGGAGGATTCGCGAGATAGCCATTGAAAACGGCGTGCCGATTGTCGAGAAGCCGGCCCTGGCCCGCACGCTTTACAAGGCGGTGGAGGTCGGGCAGGAAATCCCCATGCAGTTCTACCAGGCGGTGGCCGAAGTGCTGGCCTTTGTCTACCGCATCAGCAACCGTGACTTCGCGCCGACGGCGCTCTAAGGAGTAAGGAACGAGGGAACTTTTGTGATGGCAGAGGACCTGGCAGTCAACCAAGGCGGCGGCTTCTTCGGCTTCATGGCCAAGCACAAGGGGCTCATTCTGCCGCTGTCGGCGATCGGGATGATCCTGGTCATCCTCATCCCCCTGAAGCCGTGGCAACTCGACATCCTGCTGGCCTGCAACATCACCCTCAGCATCATTGTCCTGCTGACCACCCTCTATGTACGCAAGCCCCTGGAGTTCAGCGTTTTCCCCAGCCTGCTGCTGGCCCTGACGCTGTTCCGCCTGGTGCTGAACGTGGCCTCGACGCGGCTCATCCTGACCATCCCGGACCGTGTGGTCAATGTCTCCGCCGCCTCCGACGCCGCGGGGAAAGTCATTGAGGCCTTCGGCAAGTTCGTGGCCGGTGGCAACCTGGTGGTCGGGCTCATCGTCTTTGCCATCCTGGTGATCATCCAGTTTGTGGTCATCACCAAGGGAGCGACGCGAATCAGCGAGGTGGCGGCAAGGTTCACCCTGGACGGCATGCCGGGCAAGCAGATGGCCATCGACGCCGACCTGAATGCCGGGTTGATTACCGAGGACGAGGCCCGCACGCGCCGCGATACCATCAGCCGCGAGAGCGACTTCTACGGGGCCATGGACGGTGCCTCGAAATTCGTTCGCGGCGACGCCATCGCCGGCATCGTCATCACGCTGGTCAATATCCTCGGCGGATTCTACGTCGGCATGGTCAGCAACGGCTGGAGCCTGGCCGAAAGCATGGCCTTGTTTACGAAGCTGACCATCGGCGACGGCCTGGTCACCCAGGTGCCGTCGTTCATCATCAGCATCTCGGCGGGCCTGATTGTCACGCGCTCGACTTCGCGGACCGATCTGGGCCAGGAGATGGTCAGCCAACTGGCCAGCCGCCCGGTGGCCATGGTCATCGCCGCGGTGTTCCTGTTGACGATGGCCGGCATCGGCCTGCCGGCCTTGCCGCTGATCGTACTGGCCGGGCTGTGCCTGGTGCTGGCCTGGAGGTTGCAGAAGTCGGGCGCCGCGCAGCGGAGCACTGTGACGGCCGCGGCAGGAAAGGCCGCCCTGTCCAGGAAGCCGCCGCAGGAGGACAACCTGCTGGCCGTCGACGCCATGGAACTGGAGATCGGCTACGGCCTGATTCGCCTGGTCGATGCCGCCCAGGGCGGCGACCTGTTGGACCGCATCAGCATGATCCGCCGGCAGGTGGCCCTGGATCTGGGGATGATTGTGCCGCCAATTCGCATTCGCGACAACATGCGGCTGGGTCCGAACGAGTACGCGGTCCGGGTCAAGGGCAACCCCGTGGCTCGCGGCGAGGCCCGGGTCGGCATGTACCTGGCCATGGACAGCGGCCTGGTTTCGGGGGAACTGGCCGGTGGCATCGAAACCCGCGAACCGGCCTTCTCCCTGCCCGCCTGGTGGATCGGCGAGGAGCAGCGGCAGAGGGCCGAGATGCTCAACTACACGGTGGTCGACGCATCGAGCGTCGTGGCCACGCACCTGACGGAGATTATCAAGAACCATGCCGCGGAACTGCTGACCCGGGAAGAGGTCAACAAGCTTGTCAACACGCTCAAGGAGAAGGCCCCCAGCGTGGTCGAAGAGGTGGTGCCGGGGGTGATGAAAGTCGGGGAAATTCAGAAAGTTCTTCAGAACCTGCTGCGGGAACGCGTCCCCATCCGCGACCTGGAGACCATCCTGGAAACCCTCGGCGACTGGGCGCCGCGGAGCAAGGACGCCGACGTGCTGACCGAGTATGTCCGCAACGCCCTGGCCCGGACGCTGTGCGAGCAGTACCTCAGCGAGGACGGGGTACTGCGGGTGGTCACGCTCGATCCGGCCCTGGAAGACCGCATCTCGGCCCACATCGAGCACAACGAGCGGGGCAGTTTTCTAACCATGCCGCCGGAGGTGGCCCGGACCGTGGCCCAGGAAATTGCCGAGGCCGTACGCCCGCTGGCGGGCGCCGGTGCGCCGCCGGTTGTGCTGACCTCGCCGCAGATCAGGGCACAGGTCAAACGCATTGCTGAAACGACGCTGCCGAATCTGGCGGTGCTGTCGTTCAACGAAATCGTTCGTGGAGTCAAGGTTGAGAGTATGGGCATGGCGGAGTTGAAATCATGAAGCTGAAAACTTTCAGGGCGCCATCGATGCGCGACGCGCTGCAGATGGTCAAACGCACCTTCGGCCGACAGGCGGTCATCCTGAACACGCGCTCCTACAAGACGGGCGGCTTTCTCGGGTTCGGGGCCCGCAACGTGGTTGAGGTTACCGCCGGCCGGCAATCGTCCGCGGTCCCTGGCCGGGTTCTCGGGGCCACCCAACCCGCCCGGCCCGGCAGCACCGCACCACCGGGCGGCGGGGGTGACCTGCGAGTGCGCCAGACTTACGGCCAATTGGTGGCCGAAGCCAGGCAGGAGGCTGTCAAGGTCAGCGCCTCGCAGTTGCAGTCCGAGATGAGCGGCCTGAAGAAGATGGTTCACAGACTGATCCAGGAAACCCGCTCGACGCGGACCCCGGACGTGCCGGCCGAATTGTTTGATGTCTACGTTTCGCTGCTGAGCAACGAGGTGGCCGACGAGATGGCCAAGGACCTGGTCAAGCAGATTCGGGAGCAGCTTCCCCAGGGCCAGTGGCGGAACGAGTACCGCGT
>JAACEH010000127.1 GCA_011682595.1 Anaerolineaceae bacterium | reverse complement strand
CAGCAGGCACCGCTAAACGAATTGCGGAAAGCGGCCCGGGCGTTTGGCATGCACACGT
The DNA here is from genome assembly GCA_011682595.1 of Anaerolineaceae bacterium. Next base: position 10,362 of record JAACEH010000127.1, on the reverse strand, counting down.
TGCTTGATGACGGCCTGGCCAAGGCAATGCAGGGCATAACAAGCCTGGATGACGTGCTGGCCCATGCCACACGCGAAATCAGCATTGCCATGACATCGATGGCGTAGTGCTTTGTTGCCCTGATTTGCTCGTGTGCCATGCTTGTAAGGGCGTTGATTCAGGCGATCTGAGGGAGACGGCCGCTTGCACAGCCATGGCATCCGCAAAGGCAATGCTGACAGAATGTTGGAGCCGTGCAACGGCGTTGGCGCTTCGCAACGGGCTGTAGGGTGACGTACGGAAGGGGGGTGGTGCGGAATATTCCGCAGTTGGACGTTCACAGTGCTTGCTGAGACGTAGATGTTGTCGGCCGATTGGCCGTGAGCGTACAATATAGGTGGTCGAAATGCTGGTTTTGCCGGCATTAGAGAATCCGGTAGGAGTAGGAAATGGCGACTTCGTCACTGCAGATTGAAAAGCTCTTGCAGGTGGTTATCTCGAACAACGCGTCGGACCTGCATCTTCACGTGGGCAAGCAGCCGACGCTGCGTCTTCACGGCCGTCTGCGGCCGTTGGACACGAAGGTTGGACGCCGAGGACACGATGTCTCTGATGAAGACGATCGCTCCGCAACGGTACCAGCAGGAGATCGAAGAAGACGGCTCGGCGGACTTCGGCTTCAGTTTTGGCGACAAGGGGCGTTTCCGCGTGGCGATTTTCAAGCAGCGCGGCAACGTCAGCATCGTCCTTCGGCTGATCCCGACCAAGCTGATGAGTTTCGAGGAGTTGGGGCTGCCGCCGATCGTCAAGACGCTGCTGAACCGGCCGCGCGGCATTTTCCTGGTGACCGGGCCGACGGGCTGCGGCAAGACGACGACCCTGGCCACGATGATCAACCACATCAATGAGATGCTGGATCGGCACATTGTCACGGTGGAAGACCCGATCGAGTATTACCATCCGCACAAGAAGTCGATGATCAACCAGAGGGAAGTCGGCATCGACGTGCCGAGTTTCGCCGAGGCCTTGCGTCGCGTGCTGCGTGCCGACCCGGACGTGATCATGGTCGGTGAGCTTCGCGACCTGGAGACGATGGAGGCGGCCATTCGTGCAGCCGAGACCGGTCACCTGGTGTTCGGCACGCTGCACACCACAAGTGCCCTGGGGACGATTAACCGCATCGTGGACAGTTTTCCGACCGATCAGCAGGAGATGGTTCGCGTTCAGTTGGCCGCCACGTTGCTGGCCGTGCTGAGCCAACAGCTCTGTCCGCGCTGTGACATGCCGGGACGGACAGCGGCCTTCGAGTTTTTGTACTGCACGTCGGCCACCTCGAACCTGATTCGCAAGAATGAGACGTTCCGTATCGAGTCGGTTATTCAGACGGGCCGCAAGTGGGGCATGCAGTTGCTGGACGAGTCGTTGCTGGGCCTGTATCACCGCGATGTAATTGATCTTGAGACGGTGATGGAGAAGGCAAACCGTCCGACTGAGATCGAGGATAAACTCAGCGGCGAGGAGAAGGCCGAATTGGTCAAGATTCGGGCAGCCCTTTCGGGGTCGCCAGGCCGATAGCCGGGCCTGTGGCGGCGCTGAAGATTACCGTCAGAGGCAGGTGGCGGGTCGGCGCGACGGAGGTGAGTCGAGAGGCGACAGGGGCCGAGGCGAAGAGAGGAAGAGGGGAAGAGAGAATCAGTCTAACACAGATGGGAGCGACGGTCGTGGACCGCAAGCTGATAGGTGAGATTCTGGTCGACATGGGGGTGGTGACCGCGGACCAGGTGCAGGAAGCGTTGGAGATCAAGCGCCGCAAGGGCGGGGCCACGGGGGCGGTCCTGGTGGAGTTGGGCTATTGCACGGATCGCGACGTGTCGACGGCACTGGCCATCCAGTCGGGGATGAAGCAGGTCAACCTGGACGAGACGGAGATCCCGCCCGAGGTGACCGACATGATGGATCCCCTGACGGCCCGCACGTATCGCGTGGTTCCGGTGGCTTTTGAGAACGACCGGATGACGGTGGCCATGGGCGACCCGGAGAACTTCCGGACCCTGGACGACCTGCACTTTCTGCTGGGTTACGAGATGGAAGGGGCGGTGGCCGACCCGGGAGCCGTCCAGCGGGCCCTGGACAAGTACTATCGCGAGGGCGGGGCCTCGATGGAAGAGGTGATGGGCCAGTTGGAGAATCTGGACGCCGAGTTTTTCTCCTCGAGCGACGACGCGAACCAGTCGCTGGACCTGGCCGACGTGCGGGCCATGACCGAGTCGCAGCCGGTCAAGAAGCTGCTGAACCTGGTGCTTCTGCAGGCCATCCGCGACAAGGCCTCGGACATCCACTTCGAGCCCTTCGAGGACGAGTTCAAGATGCGCTACCGCATCGACGGCATACTGTACGAAATGGTGCCGCCGCCGCGTCACATCGCCTTGGCGGTGACCAGCCGCATCAAGGTCATGGCCAACCTGGACATTGCCGAGCGGCGTGTGCCGCAGGACGGTCGCATAGAGCTGAATGTGGCGGGTAACCCCATTGATCTGCGTATCTCAGTTCTGCCGACGATGTTCGGCGAAAGCGTGGTCATGCGTGTTCTGGACCGCACGCAAGTTTCGCTGGACCTGAACAAGGTGGGCATGCGCGACCTGGACCTGGCGGAGTTCCGGAACATTATCAGCCTGCCGCACGGCATCGTCGTCGTGACCGGTCCGACCGGTTGCGGCAAGACGACGACATTGTACTCGGCCCTGCGCGAGATCAACCGCATTGAGACCAAGATCATCACCACCGAGGACCCGGTGGAGTACGATATTGAGGGTCTGATTCAGGTGCCGATCAACGCGGACATCGGGTTGACGTTCGCTTCGTGCCTGCGGTCGATTCTGCGTCAGGATCCGGACGTGATCCTGGTCGGTGAGATGCGCGACCTCGAGACGGCCGAAATCGCCATCCACGCCAGCCTGACCGGGCACCTGGTTTTCTCGACGCTGCACACCAACGACGCCCCGACGTCGGTGACGCGTATGCTGGATATGGGCATCGAGCCGTACCTGCTGACCTCGACGGTCGAGGCCATCGTGGCCCAGCGTCTGATCCGGCGGATTTGTTTGAATTGCCGGTCGGAGTTCAAGCCGACCGAAGAGATGCTGATGGAACTGAGCCTGACGCCGGAATCGGTTCGCGGCCGCACGTTCTATTACGGCCGGGGCTGCGAGCAGTGCAACAATACGGGCTATCGCGGTCGGACGGCGATATTTGAGATCATGCGTCTGGACGACGAGTTGAGAGAACTTATTCGCAGCCACGCCAGCAGCAACGTGCTTCGGGCGGAAGCCCGGCGGCGCGGCATGCGGAGCCTTCGCGAGAGCGGCCTGCTGAACATTTACGACGGCATCACGACGATCGAGGAAGTGGTTCGCGAAACGATAGTTGAGGAATAGGTTGACCATAGGCCCCCCATTCGGAGGAAATCAGGATGGCGATTTATCAGTTCGAGGCCATGAATGCTCAGGGCCAGGAGGTCCGCGACGAAGTCGAGGCGACCAGCCAGGAGGACGCGGTCCAGAAGATTCGCGGCATGAACTACTTCCCGACCCAGATTCGGGAGAAGGGTGGGTCTCGCAAGGCCCGCGGCGCCGCGGCGACCGAAAAGAAGAAGGGCAAGACACTGACCATCGGCGGCGTGTCGCAGAAACACCTGACCATGTTCACTCGTCAGCTCAGCACGCTGCAGGACGCCGGCCTGCCGATCCTGCGAAGCCTGCGGATTCTCTACACCCAGCAGAAGCCGGGCGCCCTGAAGAACGCCTTGGGCGACGTCATCGAGGACGTCGAGGCCGGCTCGACGCTTTCGGAGGCCATGGCCAAGCACGGCAAGTGCTTTAACCGTTTGTACGTCAACATCGTGCGGGCCGGCGAGGCCGGTGGTGTGCTGGATCGCATTCTGCTGCGGCTGGCCGAGTTCATGGAAAAATCGCTGGCCCTTCGCCGGCGGGTTATCGGGGCCATGATCTACCCGGTCATGGTCATCGTGGTGGCCACGGGGATCGTTGCGGCGATCATGATCGCCATCATCCCGAGGTTCAAGAAGATCTTCGACGACTTCGGGACCACATTGCCCGGCCCGACGAAGATGTTGATCAGTCTCAGCGACTTTTTCGTTCATTACTGGTTCGTCTTCCTGATCGTTCCCGCCGTACTGTACATGGGCTTGCGGCTGGTGAAGATGTCGGACGGCGGCCGTTATAGCCTGGACTGGTTCATGCTGCAGATTCCGTTGGTCGGCGGCATCGTCAACAGGAGTGCCGTGGCCCGCTTCGCCCGGACGCTGGGCACGCTGATCGCCTCGGGCGTTCCGATTCTCGAGGCCCTCAAGATCACCCGCGACACGGTGGGCAACGAGGTCATCTCGCGTGCTCTGGCCAAGGTGCACGACAGCATTCGAGAGGGTGAGAGTATCTCCGCTCCCCTGAAGCAGAGCGGGGTGGTCGATGCCATCGTGGTCAACATGATCGACGTCGGCGAGGAAACCGGCGTGCTGACCAAGGTGGCCGACAACTACGACGAAGAGGTTGACGCCCTGGTGGGCGGCCTGGTCAGCGCCCTGGAGCCGATCATGGTGGTCGTGCTGGGCATGATCGTCGGGAGCATAGTCATCTGTCTGTTCCTGCCGCTGGTGAAGCTGATTCAGTCGGCCCGCGGCGGAAGGTAAAGGGGCAGGGGGCGGCCTGGAGAGAGTGACTGCTCAGGAGGTGCCACAATGCGAATGGGCGGCAGGAAGCGAGGCGGTTTCACGCTCATCGAGCTGATGCTGGTTATGGTGATCATTGGCATTATGCTGGCGATTCTGATCCCGGCGGTATCGAACAAGTCACTGGGCCGCTTGGCAACGGTTCGCATCATGGACTCGCTGAAGAACGAGCTGGCCGCTTATTACATGACCTACGGGGCCTACCCGCCGAGCAACTATCAGGGCATGTCGGGCTCGCAGTGCCTGTACTATTTTCTGACGGGTCCGACGGGGCAGGGTTGGACGAGGCAGCACGGTCTTTCGCAGACCAAGACCTGGGAGCCGTCGACGTTTAACGCCGAGTGGATCGGCCAGATCGGCTCCGGGCGGCAGTTCTTTCTGGACGGCTACGGCGACGGGACCAAGGCCCTGCTGTACTACCGGGCCAATCGGCACCGGGACAGTCAGGGCCGTATGCCAGTCAGCTACAACCAGGTTTATAATGCCGGCGACAACTCGGGGCTGGGGGATTATGGCTGGAATCCCAGCGGTGACGAGTTCAAGAGGCTGATTGTCGATCCGGAAACAGGTGGCAGCAACCGGCCATACAACGCGAAATCCTACATCCTGCTTTCGGCCGGAAAGGACCGCGAGTTTGGCTTCGACGGCGACAGGATTGATGACGACATGAACTTCCAGCGCCGCAAGCAGTAGACGCCCAGAGCGGCCGGGCATTGCGGCGCGAAGCCAGTTGATGTTGGCCAGGAATGGAGCGAGACAATGGAGCGTAAAGGTCGGGCATTTACGTTGATCGAGCTGCTGATGGTCATGCTGATAATCGGCATCATGATCGCCATGCTGATGAGCATCGGCCCATCGGTCTCGCGTGCCATCAAGGTGCACCAGACCCAGAACTTTATCGATGTGCTGGGCATCGGGATTCAGCGCTACAAGCGAATCTACGGGGCCTTTCCGACCCCGGGGATGAGTTGTCCCAGCGAGGGATGGACAGGCAACCGGTATGCCGGCAAGTCGGCCGCTTTCGGGCTGTATCTGGCCTTGCAGGGGCCGGGAAGTTACGGCTGGACGCGGGCCGACCACGGGGTAACGGCCGAGTTCGGTCCCTTTCTGGAGGCCGGGGCGTCGAACATGGGCGCCTGGGAGGTGAACTGGCCGGCAATCGGCCTCAAGCCGGTTTTCATCGATTCGTTCAACAAGGGGATCCTGTACTACAAGGCCCGGATAAACAGTAAGAAACCGTACCGGCTTCCTTATGACAAAGGGCCCTATAGCGTCTGGAGCACCTCGGGCGGCATCTGGGGTAACCAGACGGGGATCGGCGGCTGGCAGGCCGGCAGCATGTGGAAGGTCTACAAGGACCACTTCTGGAAGAAGCTGACGGTTATCGAGAAAGACGGCCATCAGTATCCCTATAACCCGAAGAGCTACATCCTCTGGTCGTCCGGGGCGGACGAGAAGTTCGGGTACTGGGTCTATGACGACGAAGAATTGGGCCTGCAGTTTGATCTGAAAACAGGGACGTGCGACGACATCACGAATTTTGACTGAGCGGCGACGACCGGACGCTGTGCGGCTTACCGCCGGAAGCCAACTCGTCGACCGAGCTAAATATAAGGAGTGGGGAATGAAATCTCAGAGGACCGCAGCCGGACCGACAGGCGTCTTGTCGCGGCGAAGCCGCGCCGCCGGTTTTACCATGATCGAGATGGTCATGGTCATCGGCATCATACTGTTCCTGCTGGCGGTGCTCATTGTCGTGGTGGGCAACGTTCAGGCCACGGCCCAGAAAAAGGAGACCAACCTCCTGATCGACGCCATCGAGTCGGCCCTGACCGAGTATTACATCATCAACGGCGAGTATCCCGACCTGACCGCCTGGTCCGGCAACTTCGGTCCCGCTCAGAGGTTGTACTGGGAACTGACCAGTGCCGAGAAGGGCGCCTGCATGAAAGACATTCCTCCCGGCATGACCCGCACGCCGGTCAGCGGGGGCAAAAAGGACAAGAAGTACTTTGTCGACGCCTGGCAGAACCCGATTCAGGTAGTGGTTTTCGCGGATGGTTCTCGCCAGGCATTGCAGAACGGCGGCATGCCGTTCGTGTGGTCCTGGGGACCCGATGGCCGCGGCTGGAAGGCCCGTGAGGTGGCCGGCACCTCTGACCTGGCCGTCCTGGTGGGTGGTCTCGACGAAAAGAATCAGGACAACATGACGAACTTCCGCGATATTCCTGTGAACTGACCGTTCGACCCGGCTCACGGAAATCCGTTCGACCTGCTCGCGGAAGCCAGGTACCGGCGACTCGGCACATGGAGTGTGATACGATGAAGCGTTACAAAACGGGTGGCTTTACTCTGGTCGAGTTGATGATCACCATCTCGATCATCATCATGGTGGCCATGATGGTCATGCCGCTGGTGGAAGCCATGACCGGTTCCAATCGCGTTGAGGGTACACTGCTGGAAGTCCAGGGCTATATGACCATGGCTCAGCAGGAAGCGGTCCAGTACAACAAGACGGTGGCCGTGCGCTTCGTGCCGCCGACGCAGTTGACCTCCCGGCCGCGTCTCATGATCGAAATCATGAAGGAAGGCAAGACCGATCCGACCGACGCCGGCAATTGGCAGATCAAGGCCGGAACTTACGGAGCGAAACTGCTCGACATGCTCAAGATCGAAAACGCAGGGGGACAGGAATCGTTCCGCATCTGGTTCAACAGCCGCGGTTTCATCCCCCAGGACTGCCCGGACAACAACCTGCAGATCACGGCAGGGCCACGGACCAACGAGACCATTGAACCGACCATCACCTACGCCATCAACCGTGCGACTGGCCGGTTCCTCAGGTTCGCGCCCAGGATTGAGTATGCCCAGTGAGTCCGGCGGGACTTGACAGGAGGGCCTCCCGGCAGGCCGGGTGGTGTCGCGCCGTCGGCACTGCTGGCGTACGTGTTTAGCGGCACGCCGTTTCTGTGGTTTCTTGTAGGGGCGGGGCTTGCCCCCGCCCGCGTACGCCTTTGCCATCTGGCTTCTCGCGGGCACCCGCCCTTCGACCAGCTCAGGACCTACGGCAAGGGGTGCCCCTACATCGCTAAACACGTACCTGCCGGTGGCGGCAGGTTAGCGGTCGCTCAGGCGGTGAATCTCGGCCATCAGACGGTCGAAAAGCTGGTCTTGCGGAATCTTCTCGCCGGTGCTGTGACCATGACGGAAAAGCACGCCGAAACCTCTGCCTGCCGCCATCCCGAGGTCCGCCTCGCGGGCTTCGCCGGGACCGTTGACCACGCAGCCCATGACCGCCACACGCAACGGGACACGAATCTCTCGCGTGGCTTCCCACAGTCGCTCCGCCAGAGCGGCCAGGTCCACCTCGCACCGTCCGCAGGTCGGACACGAGATTACATCCACGCCGACCAGCGGCGCGAGATCCAGCACCTCCAGCATACGCCGGCCGGCCTGCACCTCCGTCACCGGGTCGCCGGTGATGCTGATCCGCAACGTGTCGCCGATGCCCTCCGAGAGCAGCGCCCCCAGGCCCAGGGCACTCTTCAGGAGGGCTTCCTCGCGGGGGCCGGCCGCCGTGATGCCGAGGTGCAGCGGATAGTCGCACCGCCCGGCCATGAGCCGGTAGGCCTGAATGGTCGTCGGCACGTCGCTGCCCTTGAGCGACAGGACGATATCGCGAAACCCGCGCCGCTCGATCCTGTCCAGGTACCTTTGCACCGCCTCAACCATGCGTTCGGCGATCTCCCGCGGCGTGTGCTGCCGCTGCCGGCCATCGTCACGGGCCATCACGCTGCCGGAATTGACGCCAATGCGGATGGCCACGCCCCTGGAGCCCGCGGCGTCGATTACCCGGTACAGGTCCTCGCCAACCCCCACGTTGCCGGGATTCAGACGGATCTTCTCGACGCCCGCCTCCAGGGCCGCCAAGGCCAGGCGGGCCTTGAAATGAATGTCCGCCACCAGCGGCACCTCGACCTCCCCGCAGATGCGCCGCAGAGATTCTGCCGCCGCGATGGTCGGAACAGCCACCCGCACGATGGCCGCTCCGGCTGCGGCCAGGCTCCGAATCTGGGCCACCGTCGCCGCCACGTCGCACGTTGCGGTGGTGGTCATCGATTGCAGTGCAATCGGGTGCCCGCTGCCCAACGGCACCGAGCCGACATGGACCGTTCGCGTCCGGCGCCTGGGAAAGTTAGTTTCTGCGGCTCTCATGGCCGCATTATCTTGGCCCCTCCTCGCCGCGTCAAACCAATTGTCCCTGTGGGCCGCCCCTGGGGTGTACGTCACATTTGTAGGTGGATTTTTCATGTGACGGGGTGGCATGGGCTGCTTGTCAGCCCATGTCTTGGAACCACGGCTGGGTGGCATGGCGACACGCACTTATGCGGGTCGCCATGATGGTGGGCCGCAAAATCTCGTGGCGACCCCTGCGGGCCGCCCCGGCGCGCAGCGATTGACTAATAGGAAGCGAAGCGTTAAAATAACATGGGATGGCGGAAACTGGTCTGTTTGTGAGGTAACGTCATGAGACGCGCAAAACCGGGCTTCACTCTTATCGAACTGATGATGGTCGTCCTGATCATCGGCCTGCTGATCGTTATGCTGGTGCCGGCCGTCAGCGCGGTCAAGAAGGCGGTCCGCACACAGGCCACCCAGAACATGATCTGGGAAATCGATTCGGCCATCGGCCTGTACAAAGACACCTTTGGCGACTACCCCCCGAGCGGCAAACCGCTGGGCGCCGACTGGAGCGGCTACCCTGACGGCTGGGTTCCGGACGACCCGTCCGCCACGGCGGCAGGGCATAATCCAGGTTATGGGCCCTTTGACGTCAACAACGGCGGGGGCGCGCCCGGCGGTCAGTACCTGACCTACTTTCTTTTCGGGCCGGAGCGCCTCGGATGGACCACCAGCGAACACGGCGTTTCGGCCAGCTGGACACCGCCCCAAGGGCTCGAGAAATACCTCACGAAAAAACCCCTGCGCAACATCGGGCACTCGAGCCATTATTACTACATAACGCCGCCCTACTGGTACTTTGAAGATGCCTTCGGCCTGACGGGGTACAAGTTCCGCGGCGCGATCCTTTATTTGCGTGCCAATACGCAGAACCGGTCGCCGATGGTCGGCAGCGAACGCAACCATGCACGATGGATCTACGGCCAGATTGAATCACAGTACTATTGGTCCTGTCGCGGCGGCAGTTGGGGATACACCGGCGACAACGAACCGCAGAAGAACCTGGCCCGACTTCTGAAGCAGTGCCCCAAGGGCTTTGCCCTGATCAGCGCCGGGGCCGATCAGGGCTTTGGCTATCGGGCCAAGAACACCCATGCCAACAACAAGGACCACGTAGGGGCCGACTGGGACGACGGGGCCAGCGACGACATCACCAACTTCGTTCACGACTGACCGAAAGCGTACAGGTCGGGTCAACAAACCCGGCGGTCGGAAAGCGAACCGGCATGATGTCGGGTCTGTTGACCCGACCTACGGTACTACGTTCCACCGGGAGAGCAACCCGGGCCTGTTCAGGCCGAAGGGATCGGACGACTGCTTTGCGAAAACTCATCCCACTGATTCTTGCCGCTGCGGTCGTGTCTGTATGCGCCGCTTCGTCCGGCGCCACCCAAGCC
>JAACEH010000126.1 GCA_011682595.1 Anaerolineaceae bacterium | reverse complement strand
GATCACCAGGAACAGGCCCAGCCAGGAATAGCTCATGCGGAGGGGAATCCCGAAGGGGCGGCAGATGGTGAATGTGGCTCTGGGCATGTGCTTTGCTTTCATCCGTCCTTACAAGCGCTTTTCCCCGGCCCAGTCGCCACCGGCCGCACCCGGGGCGGGCCGATCTTGCGGTCGTTCAGCGAGCGGCCTCGTCGCGGGGCCCCTGCAGGTCGAGGTTCGTGAAACTCGCGCGGTCGGCTATGCGGCGGGCCAGCCACCGGGCGGCGGCGCACAGCGCCGGCCCGCTGCGGGCGGCCAGGGCAATGTGCAGCCGGGCCTGGCCTCGCCACGAGCGGATCAGGTACTGCGTGTAGTCCAGCCGGGCGTAGGCGTTGCGGCGAACGCCGTGGTCCAGGAGTTTCTCAACGTCGTAACCGCCGTCGGCCGTCGACAGGTAGATGCACAGCCGGTTGTCCGCCTGGGTCGGAGCGGCCAGTCGCTCAACGCGAAAAACTCGCGACCGGCAAGCCTCGTCCAGGACGTCGGCCGCCGACTCTACGTCTGTCGAAGGGGCGTCCCCGAGAATGATCTCCGCAGCAACGATCAACGCGCGTCTATAGCCCCCTTGCCGTGCCGACCTCCAGTGGCTATGGGCAACTATAGCCGACCGCCGACAAAGGTCAAGAGTCTCTGAAATTGGCGGGAACGAGTTGCAGCCGGGGCAACGCTCTCGGCGTCGCGGCTGCGCACCGTCATAACAACGTTCGTCAAGCGAATTGACTTCCCCGATTTTTCTTTCCTCATGAATCGCTTTTGACATTTTTTTCTTCTGCACCTAGACTCTTGTCCATGGCCGACCGATGCTTTAACCTTGGGACCGCTCTTGTGGGACTGCTGCTGGCCGCAATGACCTCCGCGGCGGGATGCCGCAGCGAGACGGTTCCCCGCGACACCCCCCCCGCCGAGCGGACCGTGGTCAGCCTGGCCCCGGGTATCACCGAGATGATTTTCGCCATGGGGCAGGGCCACCGCTTGCTCGGCCGCGGCCGCTATTGCACGTATCCCCCCGAAGCACAAAAGCTTCCTGTTCTCGGTGACGCGGTGAACCTGAACATCGAGGCCCTGCTGGTCGCCCGGCCCGACCTCATCGTCCTCAACACCTCCAAGGCCGAGACCTACGAGCGTCTGACGGCCGCGGGCATCCGCTGCATCGCCCCGCCCACCGAGACGGTCGACCAGGTCTACCAGGCCATCGCCCTGCTGGGCCGCCAGCTCGGCGCCGAGGCGGCGGCCGGTCGCCTGGCCGGGCGACTTCGCGCTGAACTTGAGCAGGTGCGCCGCACCGCGGCGGCGGCCGGGAAGGTCCGCACCCTGGTCACTTTCCCGAACGTCCTGGGCGAAGGTAACCAGGTGCGAGTCGTCGGACGCGAAACGTTCGTTACTCAATTGCTCACCCTGGCCGGCGGCCGGAACGTTGTTCCCTCCAACGGCTACCCGCGTGTGCACTTCGAGACAATTCTGCGGTGGGCCCCGCAGGTGGTCATCATCAGCGCCCCGGGCGACATCGCACCAGGGATGACCGATCAGCAGTACCGCGAGCCGTGGTTGGGCCGGAAGTCTCTGCCGGCGGTCAAGGACGGCCGGGTGGTCGTCCTTCGCCAGGCGTACCTGACCATCCCCGGGCCGCGAATGGGCGAGGCCGCGCGACTGTTGCTCGGCACGCTGCATCCGGACCTGGCCGCCGGGGCAGGGGCAACACAAGGAAAGAAGGGGGAGCAGCCGTCCCCGTGAAACTGACCGCCCGGCGATATGTTCTTGTGCTGCTGGCCGCCTTCGTGGTCTGGCTTGCCGTATCGGCGGCCGCCCTGCTGGTGGGTCCGGAGAACATCTTCGCCGCGGGTCCGCAGGCCCGGGCCATGCTCGACATGCGCATCCAGGAGGTGGCCACGGCCGCCCTGGTCGGGGCCGCCCTGGCCGTAAGCGGCGCCGCCTTCCAGGCCCTGCTCCGCAACCCGCTGGCCGACCCCTACATCCTCGGCGTCAGCGGGGGAGCCAGCCTGGGCGTGATTCTCGGCACGCTGCTGCTGCCGGCCTCATGGTTCGTCATTCGCCTGCCCTATGGCGGTACGCTCAGTGTGGCCGGACTGTGCGGGTTCGCCATGGCCCTGGTAACCATCGCCATTGTTTACCTGATCGCCCAGCGCCGCGGGCGGCTCGACCCCTACCGCCTGATCCTGACCGGCGTGGTGGTCAACGCCTTCTTTGCGGCGGCGATCATGCTCTGTGTCGCCCTGGCCGGCGACCGGCTGCGCAACGAGCTGATCTTCTGGCTCATGGGCAACCTGGGCAACCCCGGCGACAAGCGCGGCGAGCTGACCCTTGCCGCCCTGGCGGTTGTGGTCGGCATTCTCGTTTTTGTCACCCAGGCCAAGGGCTTCAACCTGCTGGCTTTCGGCGAGGACGTGGCCTCGAGCCTGGGCCTGCACGTTGAGCGCCACCGCCGCGCAGCCTTCGTCGTGGCCTCGCTTCTGGCCGGCGTGTCGGTCAGCCTGGCCGGGCCGATCGGTTTTGTGGGACTGATCGTGCCGCACATTCTGCGGATGATCTTCGGCTCGGACCATCGATTGCTCGTGCCGCTGAGCGTGTTCGGCGGGGCTATCTTTCTGACCGTGGCCCACCGGCTGCTGCTGGCGGTTCCCTACCAGATTGCCGGCGGCCTGCCGGTCGGCGTGGTGACGGCCTTGTGCGGCGTGCCGTTTTTCATTCTGCTGATGCTCCGCGGTCGCGCTATCAGGGGAGGGGCCCTGTGACGACGACCGCCACGACCATGCTCCGGACCAGCAACCTGTCGTTCAGCTATGGCCACCAGCGGTTCCAGCTTTCGGATCTTTCCCTGGAGGTCGGCCGCGGGGAACTGGTCGGCCTGCTCGGCCCCAACGGCAGCGGCAAGAGCACCCTGGTGCGGCTGGTCATGCGGCTGCTCGCCCCCACGGGTGGGAGCATCGTCGTGGCCGGGCGCCAGGCGAGCGACTATCCGCTTCGCGACTATGCCCGCCGCGTGGCTTATCTGCCGCAGGAGGGTCGGGCCACTTTCGCCTTCACGGCCCTGGAGGCGGTGCTGATGGGCCGCAGTCCGCACATGGGGGCCCTGGGTTTCGAGGTCGACGAGGATTACCGCAAGGCCCGGGCCGCCCTGGAGCGGGTCGACGCGGCGCGATTCGCCGAGGTGATGCTCGACGAACTTTCCGGCGGCGAGCGGCAGCGGGTCATCCTGGCCCGGGCCCTGGCCCAGGAGGCTCTTCTGCTGGTGCTCGACGAGCCGGCCGCGTTCCTGGACATTCGCCACCAGTACGAAATCTACCGCCTGCTGCGGGAACTTGCTCACCACGAGGACCGCACCTGCCTTTGCGTGGGCCACGAGGTGAACGTCGCGGCTGCGTTCTGCGACCGGGTCGCATTCCTGAAGGAGGGCCGTTTGGAGACGATCGGCCGGCCCGCCGAGATCATAACCGCCGACCTGGTGCGCCGCATCTACGGCGTCGAGGCCGAGGTGATAATCCGCGAGAACGGCCGCCCGGTCGTCGTGCCACGGGTGACCTGAGGCCGGGGCAGGGTGGTGGGGCATGAACAAGCCCTCCGCGGGTGCCATGGTCTGGCCGTAGGCCAGGCCATGAGGGAGTTCTCGAAGCATAATCGCGGCCCGGCTTCGCCAGACCACGCCTGCCTTGTTCGGCTTGACTTGACCCGACCTGCTTCCCTGGGGGACATCGCCACGCGTCTCCAAGGAGACGCGTGGCGCCCGCGAAATTTACGCGTTTTTTTCCTGTTCGGCTTGACTGGCCGCCCGGAGTGTGCTATTAGATACGAAGTGATTGCAGGTGTCCCGGTTTGGTGCCGGGATGAAAAAGGGAAGCCGGTGAGAATCCGGCACGGTCGCGCCGCTGTGATCGGCCGACGTCCCCGCAAAGAGCCACTGTCCGAGAGCCGCAAGGACGGGAAGGCGCGGGGCTGTCAAGAGCCGTAAGTCAGAAGACCTGCCTGCGACGGTTACGAGAGTCTTCGCGAGAAAGACAGCGTAGCAAAACAGGTCGGCCTTTGGCTTGCATACCGCGGCTCTGCAAGTTTCTCGGTGGTCCGGCTGAATTGTTGCCCTGGCTTCGCTCGGCGAAGGCGGGGTTTTTTGATGCCCGGCCTGGTTCGCCGCGAGCCTTCGTTCTGGCCCGGGTCTGTTCAAGACTCCCCCTCTCGTAACTCCCTGGTCAATCTGTTGCGACAAGGGTTTACCTGCGCCACCGCGTGAGTGACGCAGGCTCTTGAGGCACCGTCCTCGCCGTCCTCGCCGCTGGGGACGCTGGGGGCGGACCTTTGGTGTGGGCGGCCTTCAACGGATGAAGGTCGTCAGTGGAGTCAACAAGGAGATTTGTGATGAGTCGTATTGTGATTCTGAGTTTGATTGTTGCCCTGGCGACGCCGACTGTCGCCCTGGCCGACCCGTGGGCCGATACGGTGGTGTCCTACAATGCCGGCGACGCCACGGACTTTACCAATTCGGCGGCCGCCCTGGGCGAGCCTTCGCGGACCACGGCCGCCTGGCCCTCGGGCACCGAGAGCGTCCGCATGACCGTCGCTCCCTGGCAGGACAGCGAGGTCCTGAAGATCGGCAACGGCGGCCACCTGGTCGTCGCCTTCAATGAAGCGGTCCAGAACGATCCGCTGAATCCCTTCGGCGTCGATCTGCTGGTCTTTACGAACCTGGCCCTGGCCTCGTCCGACTGGCCGGCCAACCAGACCATCGGTTCGCCGCTGTTTTCCTTTGGCGGCCAGATCGGCCAGGTTTACGTCAGCCAAGATAACGCCACCTGGTACGAGGTGACCGACCCCGGCACGATGTTCCCGACTCAAGGCTACCTGAGCCCGGAGGCCGACGCCTGGGCGACCGGGGCGGCTCCGACCAGCTACACGCTGCCGGTCGATCCCAGCCTGCCGCTGGACATCTTCGCCGGGCTGACCCTCACCCAGGCCCAGGCCATTTATGGCGGCAGCGGCGGCGGCATGGGCGTCGACCTGTCGAACCTGGAAGGCGGCACGGTCAACCTGGACTGGATCAGTTACGTGAAGATCGAAGGGCCAACCAACGCCGTTGACGGCTTTGCCGACGTGGCGGTTCCCGAGCCGGCCACGATGACGATGCTCGGCGCGGGCTTGGCGGCGCTTGTGCTGCGGCGTCGCCGGCGTGATGGCCGGTAGCCGGATTCCCTGATGAGGATGAACCGATGATTCGCTCCACGGTGGTTTGGGTGCTGACGTTAATTGCCGCTTCAGGTACGGCCCGGGCCGGCGACGGGCAGTGGACGCATCGCGGCAATACGAACTCGCGGAACAGCGTCGCCCAAGGCCTGCCGCCGGATATCGCGGCGCAGAGGTTCATCGCCTCGGTCCCCGGCGTGGAACTGGTCGGCCAGAGTGCGCCGGTTGTGGCCGACCACATGGTTTTCGTCTATGGCCAACAGTCGGTCGTCCAGGGCGACGCGGTCGTCAAGGTCAACGAAGTGCTGGCCTTCAGCGAAATCGACGGGCATCTGGTCTGGTCACAGCCGGTCGGCGACGAGCAGTGGGACAGTCACACGGCGCCGACGGTCGACCTGGCTCGCGGCAACGTGCTGATCGCCTCGGGCACCGTCGTCACAGCGCTGGACATGGCCACGGGCGACGTGGCCTGGGAAACAACCCTGGGCACCAGGCCGGTCGTCAACAGCAGCATCTGTGTTCTCGGCGACCGGGCTTTCATCATCGATTACACCGGGGCCCTGCCGGGAGCGACGCTCTATGCCCTGAACCTCGATCCCGGCCATCCGGCGCTCGTCGAGGGCGAGGTCGCCTGGACCCAGCCGATCAACAAGGGCAGCGGATGCGAGGTAGCCGTTGACGCCTCGGGGGGCGGGCCCATGCTGGTGGCCACGGATTCGGACGGCTA
>JAACEH010000125.1 GCA_011682595.1 Anaerolineaceae bacterium | reverse complement strand
CACGGAACATGCGTCGCCAGCGACGCATGCCACCCCCGTCGGGTCTGTTGACCAGATCTACTTGACTTTACCTACAATCTTGACGTACACCCGGGCCGCGGTAACGGTGAAGGCCCGTGTCCTTGTATCGGTCGTATTCCGAGAACAGACAACCACAATACTGCTGGCGATAAAGATTGCGACGGCCGGCCTCCTCGTGCCCCGCCTCGGCCAGGTCCCGCCAGTCGAAATAGGCAAAGGGCACGCCCGTTGCGGCGGCAACCTGCCGCCCGACCTCGCGGACCAGTTCGTGCTTCTGATGGCGGCTCACCAGCAGCGTGGTCGTGAAGGCCTCCATGCTCCGCTCCCGGGCCACCTCGGCCGTCCGCGTCAGGCGCAAGACGTAGCACTGGCGGCACCGCTCTTGACCGCGGTAGTCCACGCGGCCCAGGAAGTCCCACAAGCCGTACGATTCGTCGGCCGTGCAGTCAAGTTTGAGTTGTTGGGCCAGGATTCTGAAGGCCTTCAGGCGGCGGCGGAATTCTATCAGCGGGTGAATGTTCGGATTGTAGAAATAGCCCGCGAAGCCTCGCTCGCCCAGCTCCTCGAGCGGCCCCAGAAGACACTCCGCGCAGCAGGCATGAACCAGTATGGCCATTGGTCGAAAGGCTAATCTTTCAGCGAAAGGCTGTAGCGCCGCAACTTCTGCTTGACCTCGTTCAGGGAGGTCTGGCCGAAGTTCTTGGCGTTCATCAGATCCTGCTCGGTCATCCGGGCCAGATCGTTGAGCGTCTGCAGCCCGAGTCGCTGGAAGCACTTCCTGCAGCGGATCGAAAAGTCGATCGTCTCAAGCAGAATGTCGCCCACCGTCGAAGACGGTGCAGGCGCCGCCTCGGGAACCGCTTCACGTATGACCACCGGCACCGTGGCCTGCTGCTCGAGCCCTTGGCCCAGATACAGACCCTTGGAGACCAGCACCTCCTTGATCTCGGCCAGGGACGTCTCGCCGAAGTTCTTGTACGACAGCAGGTCCGCCTCGGTGTGCATGATCAGGTCGCCCAGCACATGGACGTTCATTTTCTTCAGGCAGTTGCGGCTGCGGACCGACAATTCAAAATCGGTGACCGGAATCTCCAGCACCTGGTTCCGCCGGTCAAGTCGCCGCTCCTGTTCCTCGTCGTAGAACATGACCTTCGCCGCCAGGGTGTCGTGCAGAGCCAGGCGGGCCCGGGCGTGGTTGGGATTGATCTCCAGCAGCTTGCGATAGCACTTGATCGCCCTGTCGTAGTAGCTCTGGTCGACATAGCCCTTGCTCTCGTAAATCGTCCCCAGGTTCAGCAGGGCCGCCTGATCGCGCGAATAGAGCTCGACGCAGGCCTCGTAACATTCGATGGCCCGGGCCTCGTCGCCGCGCAGGTCGCAGAGAAACCCCAGGCGAAACCGGGCCGCCCGGAAACAGGGGTTCTTCTTCAGGGCCGCCTGGTAAGCATCAAGGGCCTCCTCGTACCGGCCCAGATCCTCCAGCACCCGACCCAGAGCATACTGGTACTCGGCAGCCTTGCGGTCCGACGACTTAACCTTCTCCAGAATCTTCAGGGCGCTTTCGCTGTCGCCCTCCGTGCGCATCTGTTCGACCATCTCCAAGTCGCCTTCAGCCATGATTGCCGACTCCCTTACCGATATACCGATTAGCGAAGAAATCACATTCTGCCAAGACCCGGGATTATACAGATCAGCGGGCCGGAATGCAAGCCCCGCCGACCGGCCGATGACCGAGAGCTTGACACCCCCCGGCCTGTCAAGTCAAATAGACTCCAGCGCTCCGCCCCGACCGTCTGGGCCGGTGGCCGGCAGCAACGCCTATTGGCCGCGGAATCCGACTCTATGGCCAGAATAACCGTCTGCATCCCGACCTACAACCGCCGCGAGTTCCTGCGCGAGGCCCTGGACAGCGTTTTCGCCCAGACCTGGACCGACTTCGAGGTCCTGGTCGTCGACGACGGTTCGACCGACGGCACGGCGGAGATGATCGAGGGCTACGGCCGCCCGGTTCGCTACCTTTACCAGGAGAACCGCGGCGACGCGGCGGCCCGCAATCGGCTGCTCGCTGAGACCCGCACCCCCCTGGTGGCCTGGCTCGACAGCGACGATCTGTGGCTGCCGGAGAAACTCCAGCGGCAGCTCCGCCTGCTGGAAAGCCGCGACGAACGAACCATTGTCTTTGGCCCCAAGCTGAACATCGAGCCCGACGGCCGCCTGGTGACCGGCAAGAGACCGCCCCCGCCGGCCGGGCGGATCACCACCGAGTTGTTCGAGAACATCTTCATCCCGACGCCCAGCGTCCTCATGCCGGCCGACCTGCTGCGCGAGGCGGGGGGGTTCGACGAGCGGTACCGGGTCTGCAGCGACTACCGGACCTGGCTCATCCTGTCGCTGACTTGCGACTTTGTCGCCACGGCCGAACCGCTGGTCAAATGCCGGCGCCACCTGGGGAGCCTCTCCAGAGAGTCGTCGGCCAATCAGTGTGTGAAGATTTCGATGCTCGAGGAGTTCTATTTCGAACTTGGCGGCAAGGAGGCCGTGCCTCAAGAGCGAGCCATGCGGCGTCTGGCCACCCAGTGCCGCAAGGCGGGCGACCTGCTTCGCGGCGAGAGAAACCGCCCGGAGGCCCTGCTCTATTATCGCAAGTCCATTGACTACCACCGAACCTTACGAGCCATGCTCGGCCGCCTGGCCGCCCAGTTCGGCCGTTGAGTGAGGACGGTTTGCCGTGTGTGACTGATTTTCTGGCGGCGCTGGGTGCCACGGTCTGACCGAAGGTCAGGCCGTGATTATCTTCCGACCGTTCGTCATGGCCTGGCTACGCCAGACCATGGCACCCCGGCTCGGCCGTTGAGTGCGGGCGGTTTCCCCGCGGATTCTCCCGGGGCCTGCTTTACTCTTGTCTCGGCGGCTCCGCGGAGCCCTTCGGCTTCTCGGGCTTCTCCTGTTCGTCCGGCTCCTTTTCAGGCACAACCTCCAGCGGCGGTGTCACCGGCTGGCCCGCCGGCTCCTGCCTGCCGTCCACACCGCCGGCCACCGGCCGGCCCGCCGCGGCCTCGGCCCGCCGACGGCTCCACTCGGCCGACCGGCTGCCCAGCGCCCGGGCCACATAAATCACACTCGAGACGACGGCCACGCCACCAAGGAGCCACAGCAGGTCGGTCAGGTAGTCCGTGTAGGAATGACCGGCCAGGGTCCGAACGGCCAGCACCAGAAGCGCCGCCGAGAACGTGCCCAGGAGCTTCCACCAGGCCGTGGCCGACCACCGTCTCCAGAAAGCAACCACCCCGACCAGGGCCAGCACCACCAGCAGGCCGCGGCTCACCGAATGAACCGCCGAGGTCATGCACCGAACCTTGAGCGTCGGCGGCTTGCCCAGGGCCACCAGCGTCTGGAAGTAGTAGCGCTTCATAGAAATGCCCGGCCCCTGCCGCTGGCCGAACCGAGCACTATCGCCACCGCTGAGGTCAAGCGGCACCGGCTGCACCGCATTCGATAAATTCGTGATGTCGTCAGCCACGTTTTCCGTAACACGCCGGTTGTGCTCCGCCTGAATACGCGCCATGTCCGCCTGCGGCCCCGCGGCCCCGCCGCTCAGGACGATCGGCGCCATGGGCGGGATAAACGACAGGCGGGCCAACTCGCCATCCAGGCGCTTCACCCGGTTCAGCGTGCCCGAGCTTTGCACGATGACATAGTCTTGCGGCAAGGCCAGTTCCCATCCCACCCGCAGGGCCGGGATTTCCGTTTGCGGAACTTCCATCTCCAGGCTGCGGAAACTGCCCAGGGCTTTGACCGCGTGACTGTAGCGGATGCGCACCGTAAACTCCTGCTGGTTGCGGCCGTGACCGATGATCGGAATCATGGTCACCGTCTTGCCGTCCTTCCGGCTGGTCACCGGCGTCTTCTGTTTGCTGTCGACGTAGGCGTGCCAGATGCGGGCCCCCGCAGGAAGCACCAGCTCAAGGTACTGTTTGCGAAGGTTCCTCATGGTGTAGACGGCGTCGGTAATCAGGTTGCCGTCCTCGGTGACGGTCGTGCTCAGCCGGCAGGAGCCGATCACCGCCACCAGCACCTCGGCCGGCTCGCGGCGCACCATCGACAGGTGCAACTCGAACGGCGCCGTCGGGTAGCGGAAACTCAGGGCCATCGAGCCGCTGATGCCGCGGGTGTAGTCCGAGGGGATTTCCCGCTCGTCGATCGGGCGGACGCCTTTGGACTCCTCGGTCGCGTTGACTTCCAGGTCGCTGCGCGGAGCCACGGCCACGTAGCCGCGCTCCTGCTTGACGTCCAGGGCTCGAACCCCGGTGTAGACCAGGCGGTCGGCCTCCTTGTCCATCTTGATCTGGAAGCTGATGTTGACCCTGATCTGTTCTTTGCGCTTGGCCTGGAAAGTCAGCGTCCAGATATTCTCGTTCTCGGTGTCCTTGTCCTTGCTCTTCAGGTCCAGCGCCGTGATGTCCACGTTGTCGGCCCCCTCGGGCAGTTGCAGGCGGACGGTCTGAATGCCCGCGTACTGGACGAAGTACTTGACCGTCGCCCCGGCTTGCAGGTAGGCCTCGCCGAGTGAGATGAAGTTGAAGACCTCGGCGGTAACGTAGGGCTCTATGCTCTCGACCTGCAGCGAGGCCTGCCAGGGCTGCAGAAAATACTTGTAGGCCAGGGCCACGCCCTTGGTCTGCAGGCGGGCCGGCAGTTCCTTGACGTCGATCTCGCGGATATCCTTCAGCAACCCCTCGGCCGACAGCAGCCGCATGCCCTCTTCCGGGCGAATGGCCAGGTGCCCCGTCTCGCGGCGCACGTCCAGGCAACTGATGTTCGGCAGGGCCAGCGTGCTCGCCTCTTGGCCGTCCGTCCGCTTCTCGGCCGTCAGGCGCAGGGCGTAGGCCCCCTCGGTGCGGCTCTCCAGCACCACCTCCAGCAGGCCCGTCTCCTTGTCGTGCTTCCAGTCGTCGACGTTGCGACCTTCGAGATTCAGGATCTGCAAGCCCTGCGGCACGTTCAGCCGCAAGGTGAAAACACCCGCCTTGCGAATGTCGTAGTTGACCGAATAGTCGATCCGCAGCAGCGAGGCCTCGACGCCGATCAGCGTCTCGGTCGTGGCCACGATCTCGGGCTGGATTTGGCTGATCTCGACACCCAGCCGGTAGGGGTGGCGAATGTAGCGGTAGGCCAGCGTCGCCCCCTGGCGGTCGGGCATGGTCGCAGGCAGGTCCTTGATGTTGATCTGCGTAATGCCCTCGGAGACACTGGGCTTGACGTTCGTCCCCGCCGAGGCCTCCAGGGCGACGTACCCGCGCTCTCTCTGCACGTCGAGCAATTCCAAGGGTGGGATTTCGAGCGTGCGGCCCGTGATCTGCTTTTCGGTCACCAATTTCAGTGTGTACTGTTTCTCGGCCTTGCTTCGCAGGTCGACGCTGAGCACCTGGTCGGTCAGGCTCCAGTTGTTGATGTCGGGCCCCTCCAGGTCGGCCAGCCGCACATCGGTCCCGAGGCGAATGCGGAACCGGAAAACGCCCGCCTCCTTGATCTGGTAATGGATCGTGGCCACCGAGCGAATCGACTCCGGCGAAATCCTGACCACCTGGAACACCTCGCCCGAGACCTTGGCCTCCACCAGGCTCAGCCGCGTGGCCACCTTGATCGGCCGCTTGACGTACTTGAAGCCCAGGTGCATCACGCCGAAGGTGCCGCCGCCGACCGGCGGCATCTCGCGCACGTCGATCTGTGAGACCCCCTCGGTCTGTCCGGCCTCGGCCTTCAGCCCCTTGTCGGCGGCAATGGCAATCCACCCCGTCTCGCGACTCACGCTGAGCACCTCGGGCAACTGCATCTCGATGTCCACCGGACTGCCGATCGTCGGCTGATCGATGGCCTGTTCCAGGGTCAGCGACAACTGGTAGCGGTCCGACACCGGGCCCAGCAGATCGACCTTCAGCACGCGGCCGCCGCCCTCACCACCCAAGCCCTC
>JAACEH010000001.1 GCA_011682595.1 Anaerolineaceae bacterium | reverse complement strand
TCGGCGGCGAGCGACCAGGTCCTGCAGGCGACGGCCTGTGGCATCGGGCACACCACGCGGCTCGGGCTGGACCTTCTGGGCGTACTGGGCAATGTGCCGGGCGTCGATCTGGTCGGTTTTGGCCAGACGGCCGGTGGCCCGGGCGAAGTCGCGCACCCAGCGTGGGTTCAACACCACCACGGGCAGACCGGCGGCGTCGAGTCCCACGGCCAGGGCTCTCTCATAACCGCCGGTGGCCTCCATAGCCACGCATTGCAGCTTCTTTGAGGACACGGCCTGCAACAGGGCTTGCCGGCCGGCGGGATTGTTGGTAAAGTGGGGTCTGCGGCCTTCGGGCAACAGATGGGCGTCGAGAGTTTTCTTGCTGACATCGATGCCGACGACGAATGTGGAGGTGCTCATCATCAGGGTCCCTTCCTTGCAAATGCGAGCTCGTGGCGGCAAGGCTGCGGCTCTTGCGACTGTTCGGGCGCGGCCCGATGTAAAGACGACCGGGGATCCAGCTACAACAGCGGCCTTACCTTGCAGGCCCAGGGTGGCACGATCTCCCGGTCGCCCCGCTGCTGTCCCCCGGCCGGGGGACAGCAGCGCCTCTTTACACGTTAAACCTATTTTGCAACAGTCGCAGTGATCATACAAGGGTGGCTGCTTGCAGCCACGCGGTCTATTCTCACAATCGGCGGCTGCGTTTCAGCCGCCCTACACGGCTGCGCAGGGTGCCACGGTTAGCGGAAAGGGACTATCCGTTTGTTAATCGGCCTGGTCAGCGACACTCACGTTCGCGACGGGCGGCCCGTGCTGCCGGAGAGGCTCGTCGAGACGTTCAGAAGGTGCGACCTGATTCTGCACGCCGGAGACATCGGCGACCTGAGCGGGCTGGAGATGATCAAGGCCATCGGGCCGGAAGTGGTGGCCATCTCCGGCAACACCGACCGCAGCCCGCTGGACGAGACGCTGCCGGAGTTCCGCCTGGTCGAAACCCCTGCGGGGAGCATTCTGGTGATCCACTCGCTGCCCTTGGTGCGCGAGGGCCCGAAAGCTGCCATCGGGCGATTCCTGGGCGATTACGAGCAACTTCTGGCCGTTGTCCACGGGCATACGCATTGCCCCGACATCGACCAGGTCGAGCTGTCCGACGGACGGCGGGTCTGGCTCGTCAACCCCGGCAGCCCGACGCGCAGCCGCGGATACGGCCACACCTTCGCCATGATGGAACTGGGCCGGGGCGAGCCGCAGGTCTGGATCGAGAAACTTTGACAGGAGGTCGGGACATGGAACGCCTCTGGGCGCCTTGGCGCATGACCTACATCAACGGTATCAACGACAAGGGCGGCTGCTTCCTCTGCGACGTCTTGGGCAGCGACGACGACGCCCGGGATCTGGTCGTGGCCCGCAACGAGCACAGCTTCGTAGTGCTCAATCGTTTTCCATATAATAACGGCCATACGCTGGTCTGCCCGAACGATCATAAGGCCGATCTCGACGAACTGACGGACCGGGAGATGGGCGAACTGATGCGGACGACCGCCGGCACCATGAAGCTGTTAAAGAAGGCGATACGTCCGGACGGCTTCAACGTGGGGATGAACTTTGGCCGTGTGGCCGGGGCCGGGCTGCCGGGACACCTGCACATACACATCGTGCCGCGGTGGAACGGCGACACGAACTTCATGCCCGTTCTGGCCGAGGTCAAGATTATTCCTCAGGCCCTGGAGGACCTTTGCCGGCTCCTGGTAAAGGCCCGGCAGGAAGGCTGACCGCCATGCTGACCCGAAGCGACATCGAAGCCCGCGAGCAGGACATTCTGGCCCCTTACGCCGCGGCCAGCGGCCGGACGAAGGGCCGGCGGCACGATGAACCCGAACACGCCTTCCGCACGGCCTACCAGAGGGACCGCGACCGGGTGATTCACTCGACGGCCTTCCGCCGCCTGGAATACAAGACACAGGTTTTCGTCACCCACGAGGGCGACCACTACCGGACGCGGCTGACGCACACCCTGGAGGTGGCCCAGATTGCCCGCACGCTGGCCCGGACCCTGAACCTGAACGAGGACCTGACCGAAGCCGTGGCCCTGGGACACGACCTGGGTCACACACCGTTCGGCCACGGTGGCGAGGCCGCCCTGAACGATTTCATGGCCGACTGCGGCGGCTTCGAGCACAACCGCCACGGCCTGCGGGTGGTCGACCTGCTGGAGCACCCCTACCCCGCCTTCCGCGGACTGAACCTGACCTACGAGGTCCGCGAGAGCATCGCCAAGCACTGCACGGTTCACGATCAGCCCCAGGCCTTGGAGGAGTTCCCGCTGCTGCACCCGCCGCTGGAAGGCCAGGCGGTTGAGATGGCCGACCGCATTGCCTACGACAGCCACGATCTGGACGACGCCCTGGCCATGGGGCTGGTGCGGGCAGAGGAGCTTGTCGAGCTGGAACTGTTCCTCCGGGCCGAGGAGGACTTCGCCCGGGCGGTGGCTCACCTGACACTTGACCAGAAGGTTCGTCGAGTGGCCAAGCTGCTGATTGACATGATGGTCCGCGACGTCTTGGGGGTGGCCGAGTCGGAAATCGAGGCCTGCGGCGCCGCCTCCTGCGATGACGTTCGCAGCGCGCCACGGCGACTGATGCATTTCAGCGCAGACCTCGAGGCGAACGTCAGCCAGGTCGAGACCTTTCTGATGGAACGGGTTTACCACAATCACCGCGTCATGCGGATAACCACCAAGGCCCAGCGGTTTCTGAAGCGAATGCTGGCCACCTATGAAGGGGACGTTCGCCAGTTACCACCGACTTACCAGGCCTACGCCAAGGAGTTCAGCATCAAGCGGGCCGTCTGCGATTACGTGGCCGGCATGACCGACCGCTTCGCCCAGGACGAGTATCGCAAACTTTTCGAGCCCTTCGAGCGGCTGTAAGAGAAAATCGTCAACTGGCGATTCGCCCAGCGGAGCGGGCGGCCCGCAGAGACCGCTCGTTTTAACCGCCAACTGCTGATCTCATGCGGAAATCATTTCTTCCTGCGCCGCAGGACCAGCCCGATGGCCCCCACACCCAGCAGGGCCATGGTGGCCGGCTCCGGAACAATCGTCACGTCACCGACCAGCGTCAGCCGGTAGTCGCCGTGGTCGTTAACGAAGCGGCTCCCGTCGGACGCAATTGTCACTGGCCCGAAGCTTGCGTCGTTGAGGCCTGCAATGGCGCTGTCCATATCCATCTGGAAGCTGCCAACGGCAACAATGTAGTTGCCGGCGGCCAGTGAGAGTTCGAGAAACGAGTCGTACAGATGCACCGACCCGTCGTAAACTCCCGGCGGATTCCGGTCGTCGTCGAAGGCAATAAAGTCGTCGGCCGAAAGATCCCCGTCGTCATGGAACAGATATATCTTGGTGTCCAGGCACGCGTACTCGCCATCGCCGTTCAGATCGATCCGCACATTGCCCTCCGCCTCCCATGACATCATGTCGATGGCGACGGTTCCGGCGCTATTAACCGTGAAGGACAGTTGATCGACCGTGGACACCGTGACGTCCGAACCGTACCGATCACCCACCTGGGCCGGTCCACCAAGCCGGTAGATCGTCCCGTCATAGACGGCATCGGCAAAGGCCGGCCCTGCAGTTGCCAGAACTCCGAGTGCAGCTATCATCATCACATGATGCGTCTTCATCTTTCATCTCCTCCAAACCAATCGTTTGCGGCGGACATTCCGCCACCCCTTCGGCGATCTCTCACCGCGTCCCACTCACCTCAAGGATCACTGCCAATGCGCCCATTGCCGCCAACAGTCGGTCGCCAGGCGTAGACCAAAGCTCATACAGACACAGTCGCAAACATCGTGCCAAAAGGCTGAGCCTCTTCCCCTTATTTAGTCTGCAGCCTGTAAGTCGATGTTGTACAATTAGTTACAAATGCCGCGTAATTCGCAGCCGTTTGTGCCGAAAGTGCGGGTTATGCGGACAAGGAAGTCGCCGGTCGGCGCGTGAGAGGTAACGCGCAGGCCAACTGCGTCCTATTGCATTGTGGGATAAGGAGTTACAGAGCGGCTGAACTGCGTCTTCCGTGGCCGACCTGTTGTGGCGCTGCGGCCCGGGTTGGGGTTGTGCCGGTTAGGCAAGCTGCCGCCCCGGGCTCGGAAAATGGTTGCCTGGAAGCACGGTCGGGGGAGGGCGACTGTCCAGGTCCTCTGTGGGGGCTTTCGACAAAGCATCGATTGACAAGACGGGCCGGATGATTATAATGACCCTGCACTTCGGGGTGTGGCTCAGTTTGGTAGAGCGCCGCGTTCGGGACGCGGAGGTCGCTGGTTCAAATCCAGTCACCCCGACTTTTCTTCAAAAAGGGCCGTTCGACGAGAAAATCGAACGACTTTCTTTTTGTCAACACAAGACTTACGTCGCTCACAGTACGGTTCAAACTGACCACCTCAAGTAACTGGCGTTTCTGTGCCGAGTTTGAACCGCGCCAGATATTCGCCAGATTCTGGCTGAAATCGAACACCGCCAGCGCCGCCTGGCCGAAGGCCGGGTCGAACCCGTCGGCCTCGTCGAGCTGGCGCTGGACCTCATCGAGCTGCGATTTCAGGTCGGCCGGTTGGCCCCGCTCGGCTGCTATTGCGACCGTTGCGGCTCGAAGCTGGCCAGCACCCGCTCGTAGGTCTGGTCGCTGATAATTCCGGCGTCGTGCTGCTTCTCGAGCAGTTCTTTCTGTCGCACGACGATCTTCGGGTCGCGAGAATCGAACAGTGAAGACATGACGTAACAGGTTGTCTGCGAACCGAAGTATCCGAGCGAGCCGATCCCGAGCATGGCCGCTATGGCGATGATGCCGCCCTTGGCCCGCGCCGCCAGTTTTCGCCTCGGGTCTCCAGCGCCGTGTCCGCCAGGTAAACCATCAGCGCTGCACCGCCCAGGACGACCAGAATGGCCAGGGCGAGACGGAGCGACTTTGGCATGATTGTTCTCCCGGTCCTTCCGTCATTCGGTGTCGGCAACGCGCTCTTAACTTATGCCCATGCGGCTTCCAGCCAGTTTACGCAACACAATGGCAACAATTTCGCGCAGACGCTGGTCCGCGACAAGTTCGGGCGGGGTTGCCGACTCGGTGGAATCTGCCCCACCACCAAACTTTGCCATTGACACCTCACCTCGTATCGCGCAATATTCGAATATTCGAATAGAGCAAAAGCACTGACGAGATGAAGTCATGAACGACGCTTCGCAAAGGCGAGAGGCCGCCGACCTGCTTCGGCTGCTTGGGCATCCACTCCGGCTGGCCCTGCTGGACGAGCTGGCCAAGGGCCCCAAGTGCGTCAGCGACATTCAGGAACTGCTGGACGTGCGCCAGGCCAACCTCTCGCAACATCTGTCGGTGCTGCGGCAGGCCAGGATCGTGGACTTCCACGAAGACGGCAACCTCCGCTGCTACTACATTGCTCGTCCTAGTTTGGTCGCAGCGCTCACGGGGTTTCTGGGCAGTGAACACCCGATTGTCCCCTGCTCGGCTGCATGGGTTCGACGGGCCGCCCGCAGGCGGAACCAGCGATCCGCAGCGGGACCGTCAGACGAGCTAACGGAGGCCGGCCATCCGGCCATCGCAACGGCGGAAGACCAGGAAACGGATCGCGCCGAACATTGGAATCAAGTTTACACGCAAAAGGCCGACGCCGATTTGAGCTGGTATCAGGTCGAGGCAACGCCTTCGCTGGCCATCCTGGACCAGGTCCCATTGCCGAGAAATGCGGCCATCATCGACATCGGCGGCGGCGGACCGTCGGCCTTGGTGGGCGAACTCCTGGACCGCGGTTTCACATGCCTCAGTGTGCTGGACGTTTCCGCTGCGGGCCTGCAGCGGTGCCGCCAACGATTGGGAGATCGGGCCAATCGGGTGACCTGGCTGGAGGCGGACGTCACCGGTTTTATGCCGCCGCAACAGTACGATCTTTGGCACGACCGGGCGGTCTTTCATTTCTTGACCGAACTCAAGGACCAGCAGGCCTATCTGGCCGCGCTGCACCGAGGGTTGAAACCTGGAGGCTACGCGATTATCGCCACCTTCGCCCCCGACGGACCGCCCTCTTGCAGCGATTTGGACGTGGCCCGCTGGGCCCCCGATGCGATGGCCGAGGCTTTCGGCGGCGCGTTTACGCCGATCGAATCGTTCCGGGAGACACATCAGACGCCGTGGGGCAAACCGCAGGCCTTCGTGTACTGCCTCTTTCGTCGGGTCGGGACACCGGAACCCGCGGAGGGCAAGCGGCGATGAAAACCAGGGAAACTGGATTCTTGAGAAATAAGGCAACCAATGACCGAACGAACATTTGAAGATTCCGTAACTGAGCAGGCGACCCAGGGCGGCCCTTCAGCAGGTCTGCCGCTGCTTGCTCACGCCCTCGACGAAGCGACGGCCTTTCGGCCGGATGATTTGGTCGCGGCGGTACGGCAACAGCGGGAAGTCGGCGATCAGCCCGCACCGGCCTTGTGCGTGTTGGAGTTCGACGGCGACTTGACGGACAAACTGATCGCACGTGGCCAGGTGCGGCGGTGCGAGCATTGGCCATGCTTCCACACCGAGATGTGGCTTTGGCCAAAGGACGAGCCGCGCTGCGGGATCGTGGCCCGAACCATCGGCGGGCCCTACACGGTGCTGGTGGCCGAACAGATGGCCGTTTGTGGGGCCAAGGCGGTGATCGGCCTGGCTTCGGCGGGACGTGTCGGCTGCGAGTTGCCCCTGCCTGCCATTGTGGTCGCGGACGAAGCGGTCCGCGACGAGGGCACCTCGCTTCACTACCTGCCACCCAGCCGGACCGTTCGCAGCAACGCGGCCTTGGCAGAGGCCCTGACGCGGACGCTGGCGACCGTCGGGTTGCCCGTGCGGCAAGGCCTGGTCTGGACCACCGACGCGCCGTACCGCGAGACCCGCTCCCAAATCGAGTATTGGGCCGCCCAAGGCGCGCTGGCGGTGGAGATGCAGGCGGCTTCACTGCTGGCCTTCGGCCGGCGCTGCAACTTCCCGGTCGGCCTTGTCGCCCACGTCACAAATGCCGCCGACCACGGCGGCGAACAGTTCCACAAAGGCCCCGAAGATGCGGATGTCTTGTTGCTGAAGGCCATCTGCAGCGCGATGAAAACTTTTCTCGCCATGCCGTGAACAGGCCGGCAACTCTCGTCCGTTTCCTGCTCACACGGCACCGGCAGAGCTACTTTTCACCCAGACTACGGCGGTGCTGGAAGAACTCCTGCAGGATGGCCCGGCAGCGATGCGGCAGCACGCCTTCAACCACCTCGGCTGTATGGTTCAGCCGCCGGTCCTCGAGCAACTGGTACAGACTGCGGACCGCCCCGGCCTTGGCGTCGCGGACACCGAAGACCACTCGCGGGATGCGGGCCAGGACAATCGCCCCGGCACACATGGCACACGGCTCGAGCGTCACATAGAGCGCCGTCTCGGTGAGTCGCCAGTCGCCCATGGCCTCGGCGGCCTGGGTAATGGCAATCATCTCGGCGTGGGCCGTCGGATCGTGCAGCATCTGGCGTTGGTTGTGAGCCCGGGCAATGGTCTTGCCGTTGCGGACGATGCAGCACCCGATGGGCACCTCGTCGGCTTGGCGGGCTTTTGCGGCCTCGCGAAGGGCCATGTCCATGAACGCTTCGTCGGTGGCTTCAAGCACTGGCGGCCTGTCAATCCCAATAGAAATGGTACGCCCACAGGGATTCGAACCCCGAACCTTCGGTTCCGTAGACCGATGCTCTATCCAATTGAGCTATGGGCGCACCGCAAGTAACTATTTCGTCTTCAAGCTTTCAACAACCGGCCAGCCCGCTCACCGGGCTGACAGCCAGGGCGGACGGCCCCGTGTGCGAAACCGTACTTTACAGGAGGCCGCCGCGAAAGTCAAGTTTGATGGTTCGCTTGCGGGGCGTCACTGCCCCAGAATCGTTTTTCGTGCTCCAGAAGGCGGGCCTTCAGCGCCAGGCCGCCTTCGGCGCTGAAGCCGCCGAGGGCGCCGTCGGCCGCCACGACGCGATGGCAGGGGATAATCAGCGGCACTGGGTTCAAGGCCATTGCCCGGCCGACCGCTCTTGCGGCGCGGGGTCGCCCCGCCCTGTGGGCCAGTTGGCCATAGGTGGCGACCTGGCCGGCGGGAATCTTGCGGCACTGCCGGAGGATGCGTTGCTGGAAATCGGTTCTCCCGGACAGGTCCAGGGCAATGTCAAAGTCGGCTGCCCGGCCGGCGAAGTAGGCGGCAATCTCACGAGTAAGCGACGGCAGGAGCCCGCGGTCGGCCCGGGCCTCGGGCCATCCGGCGGATACACGGCTCATCAGTCGCCGGGTGCTGCGCTCGGGAAGCGACAGGCCAGCCAGGAGGTCGCCGCGGACAACAATGGCCATGGTCCCCAGGGGAGTCTCAATCAGACGAAACCGGCAGTTGCCTCCCGCCACGTTCACTGCCCCTTCAGTGCTTTCACCCGCTGCGCCTCTTTCCGCTCACGTTCTGCGATAAACCGCAACAGGCGGTTCTGAGCGGCGCGACCTTCGAGTGTCTCGTCGAGACCGTCGAAATGCAGACCGAATCGCACAACTTGGCGCCCCGTCCGGTCAACGTGCTCGACGTGGGCGACAAGTTTCAACGGCTCCCAGCCGGTGCCCAGGTCCATGTGGAGGTGGACCTGTTGGCCTTCCTTAATGCGGCCCCTCATCGGCCCTTCCAGGAGCAACCGCATTCCGCCGCCGCTGATGTCGAGCACCTCCGTCGACGGCAGTCGCAACACCTCGTCCCGGGGCCGGGTGTCATCGACCAGCCAGAGGTGGGCCATCAGCCGGTCGGCGGCGGTCACCTTGACCCGCA
The DNA here is from genome assembly GCA_011682595.1 of Anaerolineaceae bacterium. The sequence continues at coordinate 8,585 of JAACEH010000001.1, read as the reverse complement.
GGAACTGTCGTCGCCGGCGTTGCTCGATGCTCACCGGGGGCACGACGAGCAGAATCGGCACTTCGAGCAGTTCGCTCAGGGCGACTTTCGAGCGGGACCTGACCGTGGTCCGGAAACAGTAGCGATATTCCTTGATGCGGAAATGTATCTCGAGCCGCTCGCCGGGTCGGACGGGAACAGGCCGGCCAAGTCGGGACGGCACCTCGACGGCCAGGTCGGCACCGGGCAGTTCGACGAACCGCGAACGGCACGCGTCCGGCCCCGATTTCAAGAGCCGAATCACGTCGATGGTCACGCTCCTCTGGGCGGCCTCCCTGAGAAGCTCGCTGCAGGTGGAACCGTCGATCAGGCGTGGCTCTGTCACAATCCTTCGCCTCCCAGGTCAACACGGCGGCGCACAAATGCAGGGCATGAATCAGGCATCTCGCAGATAAATCGGGTTAGTAAAGACCCACGGCTTCTTGCCCAGGCGCCCCTCAACTCGGTACACCCCTGGAATCTCAATGGGAAGTTCAAAGCCGCTGCACTTGGAGCGGCTCTCCAGGGTCGTTCCGTCGCGAATAACAGTCAGTTGTGCCGGCAGCGGCGAACGCACGTGCAGCTTCATTCCCGGCGACCAGGTAGTTTCCCGGCCCAGGGTTACGGTCCCGGGCGGGCCTTCGACATGCATGTCGAAACCGGACGAGTCGCCCCAGGCGTCCAGGGCGATGAAACTGCTGCCTTCGGTCAAGGCTCGGGTCACGGTCCGGACGGCCGCCGCGCCGTCGGTCGGCAGCGGCTCGCAGATCACGTGCGTTCGCAACGTACGGAACAGGTCCTTGTGCGGGAAGATCTGGCCTACGAGGAACTTTCTGGTGGCGTGGTTGTCCAGCGAGCCCATCGCCGCCACGCGCCTGGTCCGACACATGCGGTCCCAGAGTTGCAGCGTCTCGGGGCGAGGACCGCTGACCTGAAGGCGATGCCGGAAAAACAGTATCGGCAGCCGCCAGGGGACGGCTTTGTGGCAAACGTCGTGCATGTAGGACCAGATCTCGATCCCGCAGAATGCGTCGGTGTCCCAGTGCGTCCAATTGACAGGTTTCTTGGGCCACATGCGTATCTCGGCCACGTGTGGATGGGCGATGATGTTGCTCGCTCCCTGTCGGCAGGCCTCCTCGATGGCGTCGCTGGAGTTCAGTCCGCCGGTGGCCGCCAAATCGGGCAGGCCGAAGGCCAGGAAGTGTGGATTGCCCCGCCAACCGATCTCCGGCGCCGAGAGGCAGAGCAGGTTGTCGTGCCACCCGGTGAGCCCCCGCCGCGCGGTTTCGTCGCTGTTGTGGTCGGACATGACGATGAAGTCCAGGCCGACCTCGACCGCGGCTGCAATGATGTCGCCGACCGGCGACGAACCGTCGCTGAAATCGCTGTGAATGTGCACCGCTCCCGTGTACTCTCGTTCAGCCATTGATGGGTTCCAGACTTTCCATTTCGCTGCGAGCTTCCTTTACCGAAACTTCGGGATGGAGAATATGAAGCACGGCCCCGGGCAGCACGGCGATGAACATGGCCACTCGGAACAGCAGGATAATCCACACCGCAAGAGATAATGCCCTCTGCGGCGAGGCCACGACCAGCACCGCCGCCGTAAAGAACTTCTGGCTCAGCCATTCCATGGGGCCCAGGCCGCCGACACTGGGGATGAAAGCCGAAATGATCCACACCACGGGCATGTAGATGAAGAAATAAACCGGCTTAGGGTCCAGGCCCAGGGCCCGGGCACAGAAGTAGACGCTGGCGATGCTCACTGTGTGGGCGCACCAGGACTGGAAGATCGCAAAGAGCACGGTGCGGCGGTGGTGGCGGTAGATGAACACCGCGGCGTCCAGCCGCTTGATGAGTTTCTGGAACGGCAAGCTGGCCAGCAGCCTCTCGACAAAGAGCCACCTCCGCACGCGACGGCTGTAGACGACCATCGCTCCGGCGGCTGCAAAACCCAGGAAGGCCAGGATGATGTCGCGTATGGAAAGATCCAGGAGGCCGGGGATCGTCCAGCGGCCGTCGGCAATGGCCGGGTCGCGCCAGTGGGTGGCCAGGACGCAGATGCAGAGCAGCCCCAGGCCCAGCATGCCCAGCACGCGGTCCAGGAAAACCGTGGCCACGGCCTCGGCCTTGTGCTCGGTGTACTTCGACGCGTAGTAGGCCTTGATGATGTCGCCGCCGGTCACGCCGGGCATGAAGGTGTTGAAGAAGAAGCCGATGTAGGTCAGCCGCCATGATTCGCGGAAGGTCAGGTTGATGCTCTGGATCTTCAGCAGCCGCCGCCAGCGCCAGGCCCCGAACAGCGGCGACATGGCGTAAGCGACCACCGCCGCGATGAGCCACGGCCAATATCCCTCGCTGAAGACGTTGCCCAGTATCCGCAGGGACTTCCTGGTGACGATGTCGCCCTTGTAGACCACCAAGGCGATGCACAGGCCGCTGACCAGGACGCGGACGGCAAGCCAGAGGTATTTGCGGGTGCTTTTGGTCATTCGGTTTTCGCGGATTCCCGTCGTCTGATTTCCAGAAGTTCGACAAAGGCCTCCAGACGCGTGCGGCTGCGGCCGTCCAAGGCCCCGGGGCGGTCGTACTCCAGCGTCAAGACCGGCAGCTCGACGGCCTGGCGAATCAGCCGGTCCTGGATATGACGGAAACAGAAACTCTGAACGTAGTGAATCAGCCCGTCGATCCGCCGCCGAGCGACCTGCTCTCTTATATCGGCAATCCGGCCGGCCACTCCGTAAGGATATGTGTAGCCCAGGTACTGCTCGGTCAGCGTACCCGTCGGCGGCAACATGGCGAACTGCCGCTGAAACTCGTTGAAGACCACGCCGGCCCCGAGCGACTCCAGAAAACCGTGCAGCCCGTCGCAGATCGGCGGAATGCCCAGGTAGCCGACTCGCAAAGCCGGCCGGTACGGCGGCCGGTCCAGGGCCTGGGCCAGAAACTCCCTGGCCCGATTCTCGTAAGCCTCCGGGTCGCCGCCGAAATCACTGGCCCCGATCAGCCACTGGTGATTCTCCCGGCCGCTGACCTGGCCGCTGCGCCAGGAAAGCTCGTCGATTTCCCGCAGCACGGCCCGGACCCGGTCCAGCCGCTGCTTGGTCCGCTCGGCCTTGTTGCGGCTGGTTCCCCAGGCGGCGCAGAAATCCTGCAGGGCGCCGTCCAGATGCGTCTGCGAGGCCGGGTGCGGATACTCGAAATCATAGACCCGCAGCCCCTCGCTGGCCCAGATCTCCAGCAGGGCGTGCGTGTTCGAGCAGTCGCCCTGGGCCACGCCGACCACTTCGCGAATCCCCAGGCGGCCCGCGGCGCCGTAGAGCCCCTTGATCCAGGCGCAACAATTAACCGGGAACCCCGCACTCTCGGCGCGGTGAATATCCTCGGACGCCCGGCCGGCGACGAACACGTTGTTCAGGTCCAGCGGCCGCCGGCCCGCGGCAAAAAGCACCTCCACCGGAACCGTAGCGGTGATGCCGACCCGACCTGTATAGTCGTCACCGTCAACCATGCCAATCCCCACGAACCGCGCCCCAACGGCGGCGCCATCACTGCACTATAACAGCGTGCCGGGCGGACGACAAGATTTCATCACCACCCATCACCACCCACTTGAAAGGTTCGCTTGCCGTGGCATAATGCAGTTCGACCGACGGCATCGGCCCTATCGACCGGGAGGCTCTTGACATGCAGATTGGCATTTGCGGCATTGACCACGCTCAAGCGGCCAGAGATGCCGGCTTCGACTATATTGAACCTGCCGCCGCAAGGCACCTCATGCCCGGCGCCGATGACGCCGAGTGGGCGCCGCTTCGGGATCAGTTGCTGGCCCTGCCCTTGCCGGTTCGGGCCTGTAACCTGTTTCTCGCCGGCGAAGCCAAACTCTTCGGACCCCGGCGCGACCTGCACCGTCTGGCCGACTACGCCGACACGCTCTTCTCGCGCCTGGCCGAGGTCGGCGGCAAGGTCCAGGTCTTCGGCAGCGGCAAGGCCCGCACCCCGCCGCAAGGCTATTCGCCCGAGAGAGCGATGGACGAATTGAAGGAAGCCACCGCCGCCGTCGCCCCGGCGGCCGAGGCCCATGGCATCGTCATCGCCATGGAGCACCTGCGCCAGGCCGAGTGCGGCCTGCTCAATACACTGGCCGAGACGGCCCGCTTCGTACGCCAGGTCAACCACCCGGCCGTCCGCCTGCTGGCCGACAGTTTCCACCTGGTCCAGATGAACGAGCCCGTCGAGGCCATCCGCGACTGCGGCGACCTGCTGGTCCACGTCCACGTGGCCGACGGGCCGACACGCCACGAGCCGGCGGCGGCCGGGACCGACCTGCGGCCGCTGTTTCGCGAATTGAAAGCCGTCGGCTACGACGGAGGCATCAGCCTGGAGTGCGCCTGGCAGGACATCGACGCCAACCTCAAGCCCACCCGCGACCTGGTGGCCGCCCAATGGGCGGAGGCCTAGCAGCGCGGACGATCGGCCAGGCTCCACAGTTGGAAAAATGAAACGCTACTTACCGGGCCGCTTCGGCGCGGAACCCGCCGGCGGTGCGGCCCCGGTGGGCGTACGCTCGGCCTCGGATTCCTCGTCGGGCCGCGCTTCGGGGGACTTGGTCGCGGAACCGCTTGCCGGTTTGATCGGCGGTGGGGCCTCCTCGGGCGGCAGGTTCACATAAACCGGGTTGCTGTAGGAGCGGATGCCCACTTCGAGGCGGTACCAGTGAAACCCGCCCTTAGCGAACTTGTGAACGATCCTTTGCCCCTCGACTTTCTGCAACTTGCCATCAACGAAGAGCCGCCCGCCGGGCGCTTTCCAACTGACGGTGACCTGCCGGTCGGCGGCCACGGCGTCGCCCGGCTTACCTTGAATCGGTTTGCCGTCTTTGCCCCGGCGATCGCTGGTAACGAGCAATGAACCGGCGATGGGCTCTTCGCCCACGACAACCCGCCCGGCCTTCAGGGCGTCGCGCAGCTTATCTCGCGTCAGGTCCCCTTCGATGTAAACCCAGGTTGTCGGGTATAGCGTACCCCAATGGTCGTCGGTTGCACCGACGCCGACGATGCGGCGCTTCTGGCCGGCGATCCACTCGTCCCAGCGGCGGATGGCCAGGGCGGCGGGGCTGATCGGGTGGCGAATTTCCAGACCCGTAAGCCAGGGATCAAGCTCCTGCCCTTTGGGGCCCTCGGTCCAGGGACGCCAACTGCGATTGCCCTTAACGAACACTGTCGGCAACTGGTAGGGATGGGCGACAATCGCCAGACCGCCCTGCTCACGGACCCGCGCAAGAACTTTTTCCAGCGGCTGAGTGACCACGGTGGTCAGCTCGACGAAGCTGATCGTCAGGTGACCCGGCCAGGTGAACGTGCGCTCCCAGCCCAGAACCACCAGCGGATCGTCCGCGGCCGACTTGCGTCCGGCCAGCCGGTCGGCCATCTCGACGGCCCATAAACGCCCCGACTTTTCGTCCTTGCGGTCCATGGCATGAGGCGTGATGATCAGCCACTTCAGCCCCGCCCTCCTGGCCGAGGCAATGGCCCCTTCCAGATCGTTGGCGGCATGATTGTACGTCGGCGGCACATCGGGCGGACTGATGTGGCTGTGCGTATCGCCGGGCAGCCACCGGCCGGCGGCCAACTGCCCGGTCGCTGCAGCCATGGCCAACAAGAAGACGACCACCCGCACAGAGAGCAGGCGGCCGCGACAAGTCTCGCTCAACCTCAAACTAGCCATCCTTTCGCGCCCAATCGTAGGGAATCGACGGGTCGTGCGGCGGCACGCGGAACTCGTCGGGTTCGGAGTAATTATAGACCTCGGTCGGCACGTTGAGGACCATGGCCTCACAGTCGCTCACGCATTTGAAGCCGTGGTAGACGCCCGTGGGGATTCTCAGGCGGATCGGGTTGTGCTGCCCCATGAAGAACTCGTTGACTTCCCCGTGGGTCGGGCTGCCTTCGCGGGCGTCGTACAGCACGACTTTCATCATGCCGACCAGGCAGAAGAAGTTGTCGGTCTGCTTCTTATGATAGTGCCAGCCCTTGACCACGCCGGGGTAAGCGGTGGTCACGTAAACCTGGCCGAACTTTTCGAAATCCTCCTCGTCGCTGCGGAAAATCTCCGTCAACCGGCCCCGCTCGTCCGGTATGACTCGCCTGGTCGTCACCTTCACTCCGTCGATCATCTGCGACCTCCTCGACAAATGGGCTGCGGGCTTCGAAACTGCGCGGCCGTCCTCAGCAGCGGGTAATGTCGATGTCCTTCATCAAGACGTTGGCCCGCAACAAAGATTCAAACGTACCGGCGTCGGTCCACGGTTTCCCGAGCAGGTCCCAGGTCATCCGCCCCTGCTCGATGTAATAGTTGTTGACGTCGGTGATCTCCAGTTCGCCGCGGCCGGAGGGCTTGAGCGTCTCGACAATCCTGAACACCTCGGCGTCGTAAAAGTAGATGCCGGTGACGGCCAGGTTCGATTTCGGCCGCTCGGGTTTTTCCTCGATGCCGACGACCGTCTTGCGGTCGGTACTGAGTTCGGCCACACCGAATCGCGGCGCGTCGGCGACCTCTTTGAGCAAGATTTTCGCTCCACCGGCCTGCTTCTCGTAATTTTCGACAAATGGGGCGATTGAATCCTCAAAAACCTGATCGCCCAGAATAACACAGCAGCGGTCGCCACCGACGAAATGGCGGGACAGGCCCAGGGCCTGGGCGATGCCGCCCGCCTCGTCCTGAACCTTGTAGGTGAAGCGGCTGCCGAACTCGGTCCCCGAGCCGAGCAGGCTGACGATGTCGCCCATGTGCTCGCGACCGGTGACCACCAGAATTTCGGTGACCCCCCCTCCGACCAGCTTGTAGATCGGGTGATAGATCATCGGGTACCGCCCGACCGGCAGCAGGTGCTTGTTGGTCACCTTGGTCAGGGGCCTCAGCCGGCTGCCCGTTCCCCCGGCAAGAATGATGCCTTTCATCGATTGTCCTTTCAGTCGTCCGGCGCGGTGCGGACGCGAACGGTTCCCCGCCCTGCCCGCATCCCCGGTCGCATATGGTATCCGAAGAGGGCGCCCCGCGTAAAGGCCCAACTGAAACGGGCGGCTCCCGAAAAGGAAACCGCCCGTCTGCATTTGCTCACAGGATGACCTTATCCCCTCTGCCGCGGTCTTGTGGGAATGTCGAAACACACAATCGCCACGGCCAGGGCCATGATGCTGGCCACAAGGGACGCGGTTCGGGTCAGCGGCGCGTTGAACAGGCCACAGATTCGCTCCAGCCGCGTCATCGGCGGCAACTCTGTGTCGAGGGGCTCCAGGTGCGTGCCCACGGTTTCCACGTCGAAGGGCATGGCCTGCTCGCCGGGCTTGCGGTAGCCCAGATCCTCCCGGGCCCGGCGGGCGATGTACTGAGGATCGTCGGCCAAGGCATCACGAACGACCGCCAGGTCCGCCGCCAGTTGCTCGATCTGTCTGGTCTTGGCTTCTTCGATGGCCTGCCGCTCGAGGACCGCCCGGCGCTGGGCCAGTGGCCCCGCCAGAACCGGCAGGACAAACAGCCCCACCGCCACAGCCGCCAGGAGCCAGAACCCAACCGGCGACAGCAGGCGCCAGGGGTGAGACTGCGACTTGCCCGTCACTTCCTGCAAAGCGTGCCTCCGTAAACTCCGCTGGCGCCGAGTTCCTCCTCGATCCGCAGGAGCTGGTTGTACTTGCATACCCGCTCCGTGCGGCACAGCGACCCGGTCTTGATCTGCCCTGCCCCGGTGGCCACCACCAGGTCGGCAATCGTCGTGTCCTCGGTCTCGCCGCTGCGGTGGCTGACCACAGTAGTGTAGCCGGCCTGGTGAGCCATCTCGATTGCGGCCAAGGTTTCGGTCAGCGTCCCGATCTGGTTCAGCTTGATCAGCACCGAGTTGGCGACGCCTTCCCGGATGCCGCGGGCGATGCGCTCGGTGTTGGTCACGAACAGATCGTCACCGACCAGTTGCACCTTGTCCCCTATTTTATCGGTCAACTGACGCCAACCTTTCCAGTCATCTTCGGCCATTCCGTCCTCAATTGAACAAATCGGATACTTCTTGACCCAGTCGGCGTAGAAATCGGTCATCTTGGTGGAGGTCAGTTTCCGCTTCTCGGAGGCCAGGTCGTACTTGCCCGAGGTGTAGAACTCGCTGGAGGCCGGGTCCAGGGCGAGGAAGATATCCTTGCCCGCCTTGTAGCCGGCCTTCTTTATGGCCTGCAGAATCACCTCGCAGGCCTCGGCGTTGCTCTTAAGGTCGGGGGCGAAACCGCCTTCGTCGCCGACCGACGTGTTGTAGCCTTTGGCCGACAGAACCTTCTTCAGGGCGTGGAAAACCTCGGCCGCCATGCGCAGCCCTTCACTGAAGGTCTTGGCGCCGGAGGGCACGACCATGAATTCCTGCAGGTCCACGCTGTTGTCGGCGTGGGAGCCGCCGTTGATGATGTTGCACATCGGAACCGGCAGACGGTGAGCCTTGGCGCCGCCGATGTAACGGTAGAGCGGCAAACCGCAGTAGGCGGCTGCGGCCTTTGCCGTGGCCAGGCTGACGCCGAGAATGGCGTTGG